>NZ_JBFAID010000011.1:0-125816 GCF_040654475.1 Micromonospora sp. NPDC050686 | reverse complement strand
CGTGGCCTCCATGGTCATCGTTGCTTCGCAACGTCGATCATGGACACCCTCGCTTCTATTCGCTGCCCCGTACCCCTTGGAATAGATCGTCTAGGGAAGATTGTCTGACGTCGGAAACGACGAAGCTCGGTCATGGTCCTCGACTGCGGTTGATGGGGTCGGTCGCGAGTGGACCCGGGCTGGCGCAGTTTGCTCGCCTCCTCTTCCTCGTGTATTTCGTGCCGCATGGCTGGCGGGTCGTCGCGTCCGCGACTCCAGGCCGGAGCCGCCAGCTATACGTCGTTGCGGACTCAGCGGCTTATGGCGGTCATCAGTTCCACACGCGACAGCTCCTCCGGATTGCGCACGTGGTCGTCACCGGTGATGTAGCCGTTCTCGACCCGCACCGCCACCACGCCGTCGATCTCCCCGTTGACGCGGACGGGCAGACCTGGGCCAGCCTTGATCTGCACTACCTCGACCGATCGTTCGGCGTCGCGCTTCCACCGGTCGGCGGCCAGCAAGCGGGCCACCCTGCCCGCCCTGACCCGATGGGCCGAAGCAGGGCATGCTTGATATCGCCGCCGTCGCTGACGGCGACGACGTCCGATACCAACCCATCGCAGCCCGGTCTCCAGCAGGTCGTCCTCGGCGCCGGCGGCCGAGCAGAGCATCTCGTAGGTGACGGTGAACAGCAGGTTGCGATGGGCGACGAACACTTCGGTCGCCGAATCCACGGGACCCACGCCGTAGGGAGGATCGAGCGGCTCGGCGGTGTCCGTCGTTCCTGCGCCGTGCTGGCCCATGTCCGGCTCCTGCCTGTTCAACCCTGGGTCCTGCCACACGCACTAGACGGACTCCACACCGTTTTGTGACAGCCACGAGCGATGGCCCACGTCTAACAGGTGCATTCATTACAGGCGGCCGGGTCGCCAGCGTCTTGTGATTGTCAGGGTGCCGCGCGAACGATCCGCGCGGCACGCAACACCGGGAGTGAGGACGCCGCCGTCATGGCGGTCTCCCCACTCCGCGCGGAAAGCGACGGTTCACTTCAGCATCGTTGTTGGGATGGTGCGGTAGGGGAGAGTGCGACACGAGGCGGTCGGCGTCGGCCGTACACCGTCACGCGTCGGGTACCCAACTGCCGTGGAAGCCGAGCGGCACCCGTGCCGGCAGGTGGACTCGAGCGACCGGCTTGCCGGTGAAGTCCTGCGCGGCCAGGATCACCAGGTCGGAGGCGTTGCGGTCCGGGTTGTGCACGTAGGCGATGGCGTAACCGTCGTCCTCGGCCGCCGGGCGGTCGGACGCCGCCGGGTGGTGGCCGGGGTCCGTGGCCGGGACGAAGACGGCCTCGCTGGCTGCGGCGTGCAGGGGGAAGCGGTGTACCTCCGACGTGCCGCGGATCAGGTCGTGCTTGATCAGTGCGTTGGTGAACGTCCGGTCCGGTGGGACGCCGTCGACGGTTTGATACGCCTGGAACATCTCGGCCGCCGCCGCCGAGTAGCCGTACCGGTGTCGCCGGGACACCAGCGCCTCGTTCACCCGGGGGTACTCCTGCGGGCGGTCGTCCAGCCTGCTCGTGCGGACCCGGTCGCGGGCCAGGTCGATCGTCCAGCGGTCCAGTGAGGGGGTGCCGGCGGACCCTGGACCGCCGGTGCCCCGACCGGCCGGGTAGAACGGTGCCGGGAAGGTGGTGAGGTCGACCACCACCGACGCCCCGTCGTCGTAGGCGTTGAGGGTGTGCGAGTACACGATTCGTGGCACCTCGAACCAGCGGGCCGCGCCGCCCGCTCGGGGTAGCACTCCGACCCGGGCGGGGTGCTGGTCGTTCCAGATGTACGGCACTGGATGTCCCGCCGCTGCCGCCTCCGGGTCGAAGGTGACCGGGACGTCGACGAGCACGACGTACCGCTTGGTGAGTGCGAAGTCGTGCATCATCGGGGCGCCGGCCAACGGGACCCGGGTGGTCCGGGTGACCCGGCCCGTCTGGTCCACGACGAGATGGCGGACGTGGTCCCACATCGGGCTGTAGCTGACGGCGTGCAGTTCGCCGGCCTCGGCGTCGAGCTTGGTGTGCGCGGTGAAGGCACCGTCCAATGTCCCGCCGAAGTCGTACGGGCCGACGGTGTTCAGGTCGCCGTCGATCTCGTACGGCAGCGGCCCGCTCTCCAGGAGCGTCAGGATCCGGCCGTTGTGCGCGATCACGTGGGTGTTGCAGGCGTAGTCCGCGTCCGGCACCGGCCCGGGGTATGGCTCGCCTAGCTTCTCGGCCACCGCGGCCGACCGGACCCAACGGTTGCGGTACCACTCGGCGCGCCCGTCCCGGAGCCGTACGCCGTGCACCATTCCCTCACCGCGCATCCAGGAATGTGCACGCGGATCCTCCAACCCGAGCACGTTGGGGCCGATCCGCAGATAGCGCCCGTTCAACTCCTGGGGAACTCGGCCGGTGACGGGCAGGTCGAACGCGGTCACCTCCTTCCGGACCGGGGCGAACGCGCCCTCGAGGAACGGGTACGTGCCGCGCCGGCCGCCCGAGGTGGCGGCCAGAGCCATCTCGCCGGTTCCTCCGGCCAGCGGCAGTCCGCCGTACCCGGCGGCGGCGACACCTCCCGCGACCGCCGCCACTGAACGCAGCACGTGCCGTCGGCTGTAACTGGTCATCTCCGGACTCCCTGTCCTGGTTGTGTGGGTCGACATCGAAGCGGTGAATGCCGATCGCCGGCCCGTCGTCGCGGGCCTGTCCTGCCGGACCCTGGCTGGGGCTTGGCCAGCCGGGGCGGGCAATCAGCGGTTCGCCACCTCGGCCACGTCCGCTGGCGATCGGGTCGGCGGTCAGACGCGTGCCGTCCCTGCCGCCTGGATCATGGGGACGGCCAGGGACCTGTGCGCGGCCGACAGGCTTGCGGTGATCGTCAGGATGACGACGGTGATGATGATCGCGAGGAACGGGACGGCGTCGATGGCGGGACTCGAACCGGCGCGCCCGTAGCGGAAACCCGCGATGCCGATCGCGGCGGAGATGCTGCCCAGCGCGAGCCCGGACGCGGCGGCGAAGATCGTCTCGAACGTTACGGCGCGCAGGATCTGTCCCGGGGTCGCGCCGAGTTTGCGGGCCACGCCGAACTCCTGCCGTCGCGCCAGCATGCTCGCGACGCAGTTGTTGATCAACACTGCGGCGGCGAACAGCGCGATCATGCCCACGATGATGAAGTTGAGAGTCTGGACCCCCTTGTCGTCGGCGCTGACGGTGATGCCGTCAGCGGCGTTGGCCGCGTTCTGGATCTTCTGGATGTAGATGGTTCCGGTGGCCAGGCCGGTCAGGATGATCACCGGCATGGTGATGGTCGTGGTCTGTCTGGTGTGTTCGCGGATGGTCGTGGTCGCCAGGTATCCGGCGGCTCCGGTGAACGACCGGGTTGCGAGGTCGACGGGCCGGATCAGCCCGCGCAGTGCCAGGGGCGACAGGAGCGCCAGGCCGATCGCGGAGGCGATGCATGCCTGGCCGGCGATGCTCAACGTGGTGAAGCCTTCGTCCTTGAGTACCGTGGCGGTCGTCAGGGAGCAGGCGATGCCGACGACGAGCAGCAGACTGCCGGCGATGATCCGGCCCCTGCCGATCGATCGATCGTTGGTGGCGGCCTGGCTCAACGTTTCCCGGACGCTGACCTGCCCCGCCTGGCGGGCGGTGATCGCGGTCGCGCCGACGGTGGCGAGCAGGGTCATCGACAGTCCCGCGATCAAGGCGAGCGGCCCGAAGCGGTAGGCGACGTCGTCGGCGATCTGGTCGGTGGAGGTCAGCGCACCGAGCACCGCCCGTCCGATCAGCCAGGCGGGGACGATACCCAGGCCGGCGGCCAGGATCGAGACGGTCACACCCTCCCCGATGATCATGCGCCCGATCTGCGACGGGGTGGCGCCGGTTGCCTTGAGCAGCGCGAGTTCGGCTTGGCGTTGCCGGACCGACAGGTTCATCGTCGAGGCGACTCCGAAGCCCACGATGACGAGGCCCCATCCGCCGACGGCGCCGGCGATCGTCGTCAGCGACGACGCGTCGGCCGGGGACACGCCGACCCCGCTGGCGGTGTCGAACAGCGAGGCGAAGGACATCAGGACGACCGCGCCGAGGAATACGTTGACGAACGTCGCGGTGAAGCTGCCCCGGCGGAACCGCAACGAGTTGAAGGCGAGTCCGAGCAGCGTCATCGCGGTCCGTCATTTCGGCGAGCGAGATCGAGCCGCAGCATCTGCTCGGACACCGCAGCCGCGCTGGGATCCCTCATCGTGCCGACAATCCGCCCATCGGCGAGGAAGACGACCGAGTCGGCGACAGCGGCGGCGATGGGGTCGTGGGTCACCATCACCATCGTCTGGCCGTATGCGTCGACGGCGCGCCGGAGCAGGGACAGCACCTCGGCCGCGCTGGTGCCGTCGAGCGCGCCGGTGGGCTCGTCGGCGAACACGATCGACGGCCTGGACGCCAGCGCCCGGGCGATCGCGACGCGTTGCTGCTGGCCGCCGGAGAGTTCGGTGGGCCGGCGGTCGGCGAAGCCAGCGAGTCCGACCTGGTCGAGCAGGTCCATGCACTGCCTGCGGTTGACCTTCCGTCCGGCGAGCCTCATCGGCAGGGTGACGTTCTGCAACGCGGTGAGGGTCGGCAGGAGGTTGTACTGCTGGAAGACGAACCCGATCCGGGTACGCCGGAAGCGGGTGGCCGCGGCCTCGCCGCCCTGCACGAACTCGCGCCCGTCGACGTGGACCGTTCCGCCGGTGGGCCGGTCGAGTCCGGAGGCGCATTGCAGGAGCGTGGTCTTGCCCGAGCCCGAGGGGCCCATGATCGCGGTGAACGTTCCGGCGGCGAACGAGGTCGTCACCCCGGCGAGAGCGGTGACCCTGTTGCTCGGGGGCCCGTAGGTCTTGGTAAGTCCCACGACCCGCAAGGGATCCTGCGTGGCGTGACGGGTGAGATCCGAACTGGTCAAGATGTCCATCCGATCGGTCTGCGCGGCGTTCACCCAAGCCTCGGCGTGCGGGGCCGACCGCAACACCACCCCAGGCAGGGCGAACCTGCCCGACCGGAGAAGGGGACACCCACCCGACCAAAGGCGGTAAGGAGGAGCCCTCCCACCCGGTTAGGGTGCATTGACATGACAGATCCCGTAACCGCGCACCCGACGCCGCCGCGCCGCCGTTGGCATGCGCTCACCTACTCCTCCGCCCAGGGTCCCGGGGGGCGTATCGGGATAGTGGGCCGGCAGACCCTGGTCGACATCGTTCTCGTCGTCGTCGCGGTCGGGTTCGGCCTGTTCATCTTGATTCCGACCATCGACATGCACAGCCGCGCCGCTCTGATCCTCGATGTTGGGCTCGGTACGGCCGCGTGCGGATCGCTGGCCGTCCGTAGACGATTCCCGACCACGGTCGCGGCGTTCGCCGTCGCCGCGTCCGCCGTCTCCGCGTCCGGCGCGGGTGCCTCCCTGGTCGCCCTGTTCACCGCGGCGATCCGTGTTCGTACTCCGGCGATCGCCGCGCTGACCGCCGCGGAGCTGGTCGCGACGTTCTGCTTCCCGTTGGTGTATCCCGAGCCGGCTGGTTTCAGCTACGGCACCCAGATCCTCATGGGCAGCCTGATGAACCTGGGCGTGGTCGGCTGGGGCCTGATGATCCGTGCCCAGCGCAACTACCTTCGGGCGGTCCTGGACCGTGCGCACGATCTCGAGGTTGGCCAGGAACTTCTCGCGGCCACCGTCCGCGACCAGGAACGTCGCCGGATAGCCCGGGAGATGCATGACGCGCTCGCGCACCGGCTGTCCCTGCTGAGCGTCCACGCCGGTGCGCTCCAGTTCCGCTCCGACCTGCCGGCGGACCAGATCCGCAGCATGGCCGCCATCATCAGGCAGACCAGCCACGATGCGCTGGGTGACCTCCAGGACGTGATCGGAATCCTCCGTGACGGCCCGACCAGCGACGGAAGCCTGCTCGAACCCCGCGTCGGGCTGGACGACCTGTCCGTCCTCGTCGACGAGTCCCGGCGCAGCGGCACCGAGGTGACCGTGGACCGGCACATCGACAACGCGACCGGCACGTCGAGGAACGCCGCCGCCGGGGCGACCGCGTACCGGATCGTCCAGGAGGGCCTGACCAATGCCCGCAAACACGCACCCAGATCGCCGGTTCGGATCGTGGTCCGATCCCACGAAGCGGGGGAACTCGCCGTGACGGTCAGCACGTTCCTCGACCCAGGACCAGCCCCGGTGCCGGTCATCCCCGGCACCGGGACCGGGCTGAGTGGGCTCAACGAGCGGGTCTCGCTCCTGGGCGGCACCTTCAGCTCCGGAAAGGTCGCACACCAGTTCGTCGTCACCGCGAGGCTGCCGTGGGGGACCTGACGGAGACGATCCGCGTCGTCCTCGTCGACGACGACGCGCTGGTACGGATGGGTCTACGAGCCATGCTCGACGGAGTCCACGGAATCCGCGTGGTCGCGGAGGCATCGGACGGCGGCGACGTGCCGGCCGTCGTCGACGCGCACCACCCCGAGGTCGTCCTGATGGACCTGCGGATGAAGAAGGTCGACGGGATCACCGCGACGCAGCGACTACGAGACCGTGGAGAGGGCCCTGCGGTGATCGTCCTGACTACGTTCGACGAGCACGAACTGGTGGTCAGAGCGCTCCGGGCCGGAGCCGTCGGCTTCCTCCTCAAACACGCTCCACCGGAGGACATAGTCCGCGCCATACAGTCGGCACGCCAAGGCGACAGCATGCTGTCGCCGGAGATCGCCCGACGGCTCATCACCATGGTCGCCAACAGCACCAGCCACGACACCGACCGACTGGCCGCACGAGAACGCCTCCAACACCTCAGCGCCCGCGAGATCCAGGTCGCCATGGCCATCGCCGACGGCAAGTCGAACGTCGAGATCGCGGCCGACCTCACCCTCACCGTCCCGACCGTGAAGGGCTACATCAGCACCATCCTCGGCAAGACCGCATCCAATAACCGAGTCCAACTCGCCCTGATCGTCCAAGCAGCAGGTCTCTAGGGTTCGGGAGGCGGGCTGAAGGAACTGGACATCCTCTCCGTCCTAGGGAGCAGAGGTTCCCTCCACGCTGCGCGTGGACCGCGCGGCGTAAGGGCGGGTTACCGCTTCGCCGCGCGGTGCCACCATCGCTGGTGGTCTGACCCCCGCTCGACGGTCGTTGAGGTCCGCCTGTCCAGGTTGCGGCATCGACGAGGTGGGCATCGGGGGCCCGATCGCCGGGTCGGACGCGGCCGCCGGACAGTTCGTCGTCTGCCAGGGGCCCGTCGCGGTAACCGATGTCGATCTGGGACACACGAGCGGTGAGCCCGCGGTTGATCGAGGGCCGGCTGAGTAGCGGCAGGAGCAGTCGTTGCACGGCAAACCGGACGAGTGGTTTGCGGTTGGCGACCACGTCGAGGATGTTGGTGCTCTGGGCCAACGCACGACGGGCGACGGGGAGGCGTTCGGCCGGGTAGGTGTCGAGCAGGGTGTCATCGTGGCCGTTGAGGCAGGCGGCAAGCTTCCAGCCCAGATTGTAGGCGTCCTGGATGCCGGTGTTCATTCCCTGCCCTCCGGTGGGCGGGTGCACGTGCGCGGCGTCGCCGGCGAGCAGGACTCGGCCGCGGCGGCAGTCCTCGACAATCCACAGTGGACGACAAAGGGTTCGGGGTGGTCGAGTGCATGGCTTTTGCAAGCGTGTCACGTGACGGTGGCCGGAAAGACCGTTTCACTGATAGGACTCGATACATGCGAAAATTCCTCAGCGTCCTCGTGACCGCACTGTTCATCGCCACGTCCGCGGCGACCGCCGCGCGGGCCGACGACGGGCCGGTGACCAGGGTGACGCTGACCAGCGCGAACAGTTTCCATTCGAGGGTCGAGGAGCGGCTGTTGAGCAGAACGGTCACCCTCGCGGCCGGGGAGTCGCGGCATGTGCGCGGACGCCTCCAGGCGACCAGCAGTGTGACGCAGATCGTGTCGATGAACAACACCCTCAAATGCGTCAACTCGGCCGGTGCCGTCATCGGCACCACCTCGACGTCCTCGCGTAACCACGAGGGCTCGGACACCACCTACTACGCCAGGCCCGGGCACCTGCCGATCTACGCCGACCTGCTCTTCACCGCACCAACGGCGGGAACCTACACCTGCGGAATGTATGGGTACACGGCCTCCACCTCGCTCGACGGCTACTACCTGACCGCCGTGGCGACCGACACGTGGCTTGAGGTCAGCGACACCGACCAGGTGGGTGCGCGGTGGTGGCAGAACCCGGCGTGCAGCAGCACCGGAACGTCGAGCACCTGTACCTACATCGGCGCCGGCACGTCCACGGCCTGGGTTTTCTACGACGACGGCACGCCGGTCCACAAGTGGAACGCCGCTGCCGGCGCAACGTCCGTACAGGCGCTGGCGACGCTGGAGCTGACGACGTGCTACACGGGCACTGCGTCGTGCAAGAGCGCTATCGACGCGTACGAGCAGCCGCGCGGGACGAACGCGGTGGTCGACACGCGTTTCGAGTTCATCCAGCTCGATCCGACCGCCCACACATGCCGCACGACGAGCACCGCGACCTCCCGCAAGACGATCCGGGACGACGCGCACCACTACGTCGCGAACTTCGCCCTGACCGGTGTCCCGATCGATCCGACCTGCGGTACCCGGACCTTCATCATGCGGATCTTCGTGAAGCACGTCTCCGGCAACCCGATCAAGATCGACGGTGTGCAGAGCACGACCTCGTTGACCAACGGCATCGCCATGAACATTTTCTGACCACGACGCAGCACCGTGCGGGCTGCAAGCGTTCTGCAAGCGCGCTACGCGACGGTATTCACGTTCACGCATCCGTTCGCATCGCCAACCAGGAGGTCCCATGCGCAGACGTACTGTGCTCGTGAGTTGTGTACTCGTAGCCGTCGTGGGTACGACGTCAGCCGCCCAGGCAAAGCCGTCCACATCGGAAGGGAAGGGACTCACCACCGTCGGCTTCGCCGCAGGCGTCGACACCGAGGCGATGAACCGGCAGTTCCACCGGCTCAGGGCGATGGCGGCCGGCTACCCGGAGGGCTCGGGAAGCACATACTTCGACGAGGCCACCGGACAGCTAGTCGTCAGATACGTGGAAAGCGAGGCGGGGACCTTGTGGCGTGCGCAGGGCAGGGCGATGCGCGCCCTGGCCGGTGACGTGCCGATCCGGTACGAGGCGACCACCGTCTCCCTGGCTCGCTTGCAGGAAGCGACCAGGAGCCTGAACGACACCCATGGCTGGGCGGGTCGACTGGCCTCGAAGGTGCATCAGGTACGTCTCGACGAGCTCGCCGACGAGATCGTGATCGAGGCCGCCGGCGAGGCGGACAAGCTCGCCGCGGCGGCGAAGCTTGCCACTGGAATCACGCCCCGGGTCATCGTCTCGCGGACCGGTCCGGCCCCACAGAGCCGCCGATCGGATACGTCGCCGTACTACGGCGGCCTCGCGATCTGGACGGGCAGCACCGGCAGCCCGTCCACCGCGGACGCGAGCTGCACGACCGGATTCCGGATGACCCGTGGCGGGACCAACAGCAATTGGGTGACCACCGCGGGGCACTGCGGCACCAACGGGGACCAGTTCTGGCACCCGGGCGGCTGGGCTGTTCGGGTCAGCTCGGACTATGAGAGCCTGGGCACGGACATCGCGATGCTCGCACCGCTCGGGGACAGGTACTTCAGCCGTTACTCGTGGTTCGGCGAGAGGAACACCTCGACCGCGAATCCGGTTTCCGGGAAGAACACCGACTGGCCCGCTGTGGGCTCGGCGATCTACGTCTCCGGTGCCAACGGTGGACTGGTCTACGGCCGGGTGACGTCGATCAACGGCAGCTGCGGCGGTGAACGAATGGTCGTCGTCGACACCGACACCGGGCATGCCCAGGACGGCGCCACCCTCGGCGGTGACTCCGGGGCCCCGGTGACCCGGTGGAACACCGCCACCTCGGCCACCAATGATCTCGCAGCGGTGGGCAGCCATTCGTGCGGCAACAACGTCAACGCGTCATGGTTCGTGCCGATCCACCGCGTCGAGGCGGCGACGGGGGCCGTCGTGGTGGTCGGCGGCAACTGAGAGTTCTCCGGCACGCGGGCGACCACCGGTCGCCCGCGTGCCGGGGCGGTCCTCACGGCACCCTCCTCGCCAGGCACAACGCCCGACAGGTCAGGCCCGAAAACAGCGTTAGATCCATACTCCCCCGGAGTGCGGCGTAGAGGGTCAGGCCGGCGCGGGGCTTTGGGTCCAGGCGCGGCAGGGTGCAGAAGGCTTGGGCCAGCACGGCGAGGGTGACGTGGCGGTGCCAGCCGACGAACGAGCGGCTTTCGAAGTGGTCGATGCCCAGACCGGTCTTGAGTTCGCGGTAGTCGTGCTCGTACGGGTGTCCGTGGACGACTCGCCGGCCGGGTGGTCGAGGCCGCACAGGATCGGCGTGAACCCCGCCCCGTCGGGCACGTGCAGGGGTCGTGCAGCCGTCTCATCCCCTCGAGGGGCACGGATCGGCGACCCCGGCACACGGACCCTCGGCCTCCGCATCGCATGGCCGCTCGGCGATTGATCAGGCGGTCGTCCACGCGAAATGCCCCACGGCGGCGACGGCGAGGCCGAGGAAGACCGTGGGAAACGCGATGTTGTGGAACACCCGCGCGCGGACGTGCGCCAGGATCGCGCCGACGAAGAACAGGACGAGGCCGACGGCTGCGGCCAATCCGAAGGGACGTGCGCCGAGAAGGCCGAGCACCAGACCGATGACGCCGGCCCCCTCGACCACCGCGAGGTACGGGATCCACCGCGCGGACAGCCCGACCTCGGCGCAGTTGCGCATCACGAAGTCCGCCCTGATCACCTTGGCGGTCACCTCGATGGCGTTGGCGAGGGCGCAGAGGATGGTCGCGACGACCAGGACGCCCTCCGGTACGGCGATCATGACGCGCGCCGGCGCGATCGAGCGATCAGCAAGCTCATAGGTGCCCCCATGTGCGTGGGTTCATCAGGTTGTGGCCTCCCGCCCCTTCCGACGCCCGGCACGCATGAAAGGTGACCAGACGTTGCACTCGTCGAACATTTCGAGGCCTCGAGGGCCCGACTGATGTCGTTGGCCTATCGCATCGTCGGCTCGCACCATGATGCCGAAGACGCGGTGCAGGCCGCCTGGCTGCGCGCGCGGTCGGCCGACCCGCGTAACTGGTCAACCCCGAGGGCTGGCTCAACACGGTGACGGCACGCCTGTGCCTCGATCAGCTTCGCGCCCGCCATCGCCGGCGCGAGGTCCCGCTCAACGCCGACGACATCCCCGGGCGAGCAGCTGGCGGCCGACGAGGCGTCCGTCCGTCGTGAGGATGTCTCCCGGGCGCTGCTGGTCGTGCTCGGCGAACCGTGGGGGACCGAACACTCGCTCCTTGAAGAAGCGGGCAATCCGATCTACGAGCAGGTTCTTGCCGCATCCCTCCTCTTCGTTCCGCCCCCACCCACGCCGGTCGCGGTTGTCACAGAAGAGATAGGACTGGAGTCGGCAGTTTTGCCCGGTTTGCAGGTGAGCGTTGTTCCGGCACTGATCGAGATCCTTTGCCCGAAATCTCCATGCCATACCGTATGGTATGTTCGGTTGATGGGAACGCGTGATCTGTGGCTCGGCGAGGGTGTCGTGGTGCTGGCCGACGAGGGGCCGGCGGGTGTGCGGATCGACCGTCTGGCTGCCCGCCTCCGCCTGACTAAGGGGTCGTTCCATCATCACTTCACGGGAGTCGCCGACTACCACGCGGCGTTGCTGACCCATATCGAGCATGGACAGGTCGCTCTGCTCGACGGGCTGTCCGGCGAGCTCGCGGCCGTCGATCCGGTCGACGCCCTGCAGGCCCTTCCCTCGCGGCTGGACGAGTTGTTCGACGCCGAACTGGATCGGGCCCTGCGGGCGTGGGCGATCGGAAACGACGGTGCCCGTGGCGTGGTCGAGCGCGTGGACAGCGCGCGCCTCACGTTCCTCGAGACCCTCTGGAACCGCGCTGTGCCCGACCCGACCCGGGCGCGCGCCGCCGCCCTGTTGCCGCATCTTCTCCTGATCGGAGCGAACGCCATCCGCCCACCGCTCGACGCTGCCAGTCGACGCGCGGTGTTCGACCTACTGCCAGACCTGATTCCCCATGTCTGAGGCCTCGTTCCGGCGTCCCCACCTGCGGGCGGGCGCCGTGATTGCCGTCGCTGCTGCGCTCGCGCCGGGCATCGGGACCGCTCCCGGGGTTCATCGCCCATAAGGAGGAATCAGATGGCCGCTGTCGATGTGTTGATCGTCGCGGCCGGCCCGACCGGGCTCACCCTCGCGGTCGATCTGGCCCGCCGTGGAGTTCGCGCGGTGCTGCTCGAGGCCGCCCCCGCACTGCCTCGACAGTCCCGAGGCAAGGGCCTGCAATCTCGAAGCCTGCAGGTGCTCGACGATCTCGATGTTATCGACGCGGTTCTGGGACACGGCCAGTCACGCCAGGACATCACCCTGTACCGCGATGGCCGACACCCCTCGCGGATACCCGCCGGTTTCGCCGAGCCGCGGGCGGATCTGCCGTACCCGAACATCGTGATGATTCCTCAGTGGCGCTCCACCACGCTGCTCGCACGGCTGCTGCACGAACTCGGTTCCGCGATCCGGTTCAACACCCGCCTCGAGTCGTTCACCGTCGGTGACGACGCGGTGCACGCCGTGGTCACCACACCGGACGGCGGCCGGGAGGACTTGACCGTCAGCTACCTCGTCGGCTGCGACGGCGCGCACAGCATCGTGCGCCGCACACTCGACCTCGAGTTCGCCGGCTCCTCCGACGAGACGCAGCGCTACCTGCTCGGTGATGTCACCGTTCCCGGTTGGCACCCCGAAGTCGACGGAGCCGTTCGCTCTCACGCATGGCTCGGCACGGACGGGTCGTTCCTCGGTCTGGCCGGCCTGCCCGGGACGGGGCAGTGGCAGATCGGCGCGAGCATCACCGTCGACGACGACCTCGAGCCCACCCTGCAGGCCCTCCAGCGGCTATGGGACGAGCGCACCGGCCACCCGCAGGTCCGCCTGTCCGACGCGACCTGGTTGTCGAACTTTCGGGTCAACGTCCGCATGGGATTGGGCATAATGGCGAACGGCGGGCAATTCGGGAAGGTTCCATAGTGGAGTTTCGGATCCTTGGCGCCGTCGAGGCGTGGGCCGGCGGGAAACGGGCCAACCTCGGTTCACGCAAGCAGCGCCTCGTGCTCGCGGTGCTGCTGCTGGAGGCCAACCACCTGGTGCCGCTGGACCGGCTGGTCGACCTCGTCTGGGGCGAGCGGGCGCCGGCGTCCGCACGGGCCTCCGTCCAGACGCTCGTGTCCCGGCTGCGTGCGGCGTTTCGACAGGTCGGCGACGGGCCATCCATCGTCGGCCGGGGAGCTGGCTACGTCGTACACGTGGATCCGCTCTTGATCGACGCGCATCGGTTCACCACTCTGGTCCTCGCGGCCGGCGCGTCGCGCGACGAGCCCGCCGTCGGTCTGTTCGACAAGGCGCTCGCGCTCTGGCACGGCGAGCCGCTGGCCGGTGTGGCGTCCACGGATGTCGCGGAACGCCTGTGCGGCCATCTCCGTGAAGCCCGATGGACCGCGCTCGAGGACCGCGTGGCTGCCCAGTTACGGCTGGGAGGCGGTCGGCAGTTGCTCGCCGAGCTCACCGGCATCGTAGCCGAACATCCTCTCCGGCAGCGGCTGGTGGGCCAGCTCATGCTGGCCTTGCACCGCGATGGCCGGACCGCCGCCGCACTCGATGCCTATCGCACACTGCGGACGCGACTGGCCGACGAGCTCGGCCTCGATCCGGCTCCAGAACTCGTGCGGTTGGAGTCCGCGATTCTGCGCGCGGACCCGGCTTTGGATCCGGCCACAAGATCCAGAACAGCATCGCCACCCGAGCCGGTACGGCCGGCGCAGCTACCGCACGACGCCATCGGGTTCGCCGGACGTGCCGAAGAGCTCGCCCGACTCGACGCCGGACTGCGCTCACCGTCAGGCCCGAAGATCTGGGTAATCAGCGGCACCGCTGGCGTCGGCAAAACGGCGCTCGCCGTCCAATGGGCCCACCGCAACCGCGACAAGTTCCCAGGCGGGCAGCTCTACCTCGACCTCCGTGGCTTCGACGCCGAGCACTCGCCGCTCAGCGCGGCGGCCGGGCTCCTCCAGCTGCTCAGTGGCCTCGGGGCCGATTCCCGGCTGATCCCGGCGGATCTGGATGGCCGGACCGCCCTCTTTCGCTCGCTGCTGGCCGACGAACGCGTCCTGCTGGTGCTGGACAACGTGCGCGACGCCGCCCAGGTGAACGCGCTGATCCCGCCTGCGGGCACGGTCATCCTCACCAGCAGGCAGCGGCTCGGTGACCTGATCGCCTCTACCGGCGCGCAGACGGTATCGCTGTCCGTGCTCGCCGCCGCCGACTCGCGCCGGCTGCTGGAGGCCGCGCTCGGCGTCGACCAGGTCGCCGCCGAAGCCTCGGCCGCCGCGAAGCTGGCGCATCTCTGCGGTCACCTGCCGCTCGCCTTGCGGATCGCGGTGGCCAACATCGTCGCCGTCCCGAAGGCCGAGATCACCGGGTTGGTGCAGGAGCTCTCTGATGGCGACCGGTTGGCCGGCCTCACCGTGGACGGCGCCGAGGAAAGCGCCGTGACGAGGGCGTTCGCCTCGTCCTACAAGGCACTCCCGGCGGAGCATCGGCGGCTGTTCCGCAGCCTCGGGCTGATGCCGGGATCGACGTTCACCCCGCTGGCGGCGAGCGTGGCCGCCGGGCTGCCGCCGGCCCGGACGGAACGGCTGATGCAGGCGTTGGCCGCGGCACACCTGATCGAGCAGCTCACGCGCGGGCGCTACCGGTTCCACGACCTGCTCAGACGGTACGCGGTCGACCGTTCGCTGGCCGAAGACACGGCGATCGAGCGCGAACGCGCTCGAGGACTCGTCCTGGACCACTACCTGCACACGGCTGACGCGGCGGGCAGACAGCTCATCCCTCACTTTCTTCGGCTGCCGCGAAAGGTGTCAGACGAGATCAGCTTTCCCGACAACACGAGCGCGCTCGCCTGGCTCGACGCCGAGTGGCCGAACCTCGCCGCCGCGGTCGACCAGGCGGCGGCAGGCGGCCCGCGACCGCTGGCCTGGCACATCGCCGACGCCCTGCGCGCCTACTTCCACCACCGCGGTCACCGCGCGGAGTGGGTCAGCGTGGCCTCGGTGGCGCTGGAAGCGGCACGCGGCGTCGGCGACGAACGGGCACAGGCCGCGATGCACCAGAGCATCGCACTGGCCTACGTCAACATGGGCCGCTACGCCGAGGCACGAGATCATCTCGACGGCGCAATACGGCGAACCGCGGCAGACGGCTGGCACGAAGGCCGTGCCGCCGCGCTGAACAATCTCAGCGCCGTGCACCAGCGCCTCGGCAACCCCCAAGCGTCGATCGACTGCGGGCTGGAGTCGCTGGACCTTCAACATCAGTTGGGGAAGGGCAACGGGACCGCCATGACACTGGCGAATATCGGCTTCGCCAAGTGGCAATTGGGCCTGCTCGACCACGCGCTCGAGCACTTCGCCCGGGCGCTGAAGCTGGGGAGACAGCAAGGCGCCCGCTACAGCGTCGCCGTCGTGCTGGTGGATCTCGGGAATGTGCACCGGGACCTCGGCAACCGAGACACGGCCGACCGGTTCTACACCCGGGCGCTGGCCGTCAACCGTGAGCTCGGATACCACTACGGCGAGGCGACCGCGCTGTCCGGCCGCGCACTGCTGCACTGCCAGACCGGCCCGTCGAAGCAAACCCTCGATGACGCCTTATCAGCAGTGGAACTGACCAGAAAGATAGGTGACCGCGGCACGGAGGCATGGACGCTCAACGCACTCGGAGACGTCTGCCTGCGGTTGGGCCTGACCGCCGAAGCCGCGGGCCACTTCGACCGCGCCTTGCAGATCGCGCGCACGACCAGCTTCCGTTGGTGCGAGGCCGACGCGTTGCGAGGCTCGGCCGCGGCGCTGCTCAACCTCGACGACCTCGATGAAGCCCTGGCCCGAGCCGCGCTCACGATCAAACTGTCCCACCATGCGGGTTATCAACTCGTCGAGGCCCGCGCACTGCGCACGCTCGCCGACATCCAGGCCAGACTCAACGCCGCTGGCCCGACCAGCGCCTGTACCTGATCGTGGACAACTTCTCCCCGCACAAACACCCCGAGGTCCGCGCCTGGTGCGACGCCCACAATGTCGCCCTGGTCTTCCTGCCCACGTACACGTCCTGGCTGAACTGGATGGAGGCCGAGTTCGCCGTCGTCAGGTACTTCGCCCTCAACGGCACCGACCACCGCACCCACGCCGAGCAGGTCGCGGCCATCGGCGGCTACATCCGCTGGCGCAACGACCGATCCCGCCCCAAGACCACAATCGCCGCCAACTCCAAGATCCGACATCCGGATTACCCGTTCAAAGCTGCATGACGAGGCACCAGTCCTCGAGTACGGCCGACAATCTGGACCGCCGGCTCGGACGAGGGCAGCGCTGCCGTCGTCCGAGCCGGCGTGCGGACTCATCTCTGCGGGGCGTCCCGTGGCCTTAGCAGCTCGAACACGCTGGAGAAGCTGTCTTTCCCGTTGCCGTCGGCCGACCGTCTGTCGAGCAGGGCCTTCAATGGTTCGTGCACGTCGGTGTCTATACCGTTGGCCCTGCTGATGTGGATGAGGTTGTCCACTCCGACCCGGTTCAGGTCGACCGTGGAAACCCCGCCTTCGTACGTCCCGGACGCGGCTTCGCGTGCCAACTCGGGCAGGAACTGCGCTATCCCGTTCATCCATCTGGCCGCCAGCGGGGCAAACACCGCCGGTGTGGTGCCCACCGCGTCGAGTACCGCCGCAGCGTGTAGGAATCCGGTGAGGGCCGCGTACCCGGTGCCCAGGAGGGCCAGGTCGTGGATCTCCGCCAGACCGGGGTCCACGCCGAAGTAGTGACTTGCCGCCATCACCTCCAGCTCGGTCCGGTAGGTGACGAAGGCCTTCCGGGAACCGCTGTAGAGGAAGAATGCCTCCGGGGTGGCGACTGTCTGCGGCAGGGCCATCATCGCGCCATCGAGGTAGTCGGCGCCGTGTCCGGCTGCCCAGGTGGCCAGCTCCCGGGCCTGCTCCGGGGCGCCGTTGGCGAGATTGACCAGGACGCGGCCGGGTAGGGCGGTGGTGGCCGGTTTGAGGGCTTGCCGTACCGCGTTGTAATCGAGGAGCGGGACGATCACCAGCGAGCTGGCCGCGACCGCTTCGGCGACGGTGACCGCGCGGATGGCGCCTTGCGCGACAAGCGCGTCGGCCTTCTCGTGGGTGCGATTCCATACGGTCGTGGAGTAACCGGCGCTGAGGAACGCGGCGGCGATCGGCGTGCCCATCCGGCCGAGCCCGAGGACCGTCACGGTCGGTTTTCCCTGCTCAGACATCCCGCTCGCCCTTCCTGATCGTCTCGACGACGCTCGCGATGCCATCGGCGCCGTACCCGGCGGCCCTTGCCCGGTCCAGCAGCGCCTTGACCAGTTCCGGCACATCCGTGCTGACGCGTTGGGCTTCGCTGGTATCGACGAGGTGCTCCATCGCTGCCGCGTGCACCTCCACGGTGCCGTCGTCGTTCGGGTAGTGGCCGTCCTCGATCTGGTGGGCGTGATCGGCCATCAGCGAGGTGACGAACGGCATGTGGCCCGTCGCCACGGCGGCGAAGGCGGTCGGGTCGACGCCCTCCGCGCCGACCAGGGCGACGGCGTGGTAGAAGCCGGCCAGCGCGCCCCAGGCCAGGCCGAACAAGGCGGTGTCGTACAGTGGGGCCAATGCTGGGTCGGCACCGAGGTGCACGGCGTTTCCCAGGCTCGCCAGCACCACCCGGTGCGCGGTGAAGGCGTCCGGAGAGCCGCTGAAGACGAACAGTGCCTCGGGGCGCCCGACCAGCCGGGTGCCGCTCATCGCGGCGCCGTCCAGGTATTCCGCGCCGTGTCCGGCTACCCAGTCGGCCATCCGACCGGCTGCCTCAGTGGTGCCGGAGGTTAGGTTCACCAGCACCCGGCCGCGCAGGCTCTCGGCCACCGGTCCAAGCAAGCCCTGCACGGTCTCGTAGTTCGGTAGGCAGACCACCACCAACGTGCTCCCAGCGACCGCCTCGGCTGCGGTGGCCGCACGGACGGCACCTTCCCCGACGAGCGCATCGGCCTTTTCGGCGGTGCGGTTCCACACGGTCGTCTGGTAGCCGGCGGCAAGGAACGCCTGGGCCAGCCGGGTGCCCATCTGGCCCAGGCCGATCACCGACACCGTGGACCGCTCGTGGTTCTCGATTTCTGACATACGAAGGCTCCTTGCTCCATAGACCGGGTTCGCCCCGACGGTGCCCCGAGGTGTGGAACCACCGTGCCGACGGGCGCTGTCGGGGGTCTGTCGAGCTGCTGTCGGGACTCGGCCGGCTCCTGTCGGATGGTGGGTACCGTGCTGCCATGTATTTCTCAGTGCTGGGCCCGCTCACCGCCTGGACGACAGATGGAAGGCAGGTCGACGTCCCTGAGGCGAAGGTCCGCGCTCTGCTGGCCGACCTACTCGTGCATGCGGGACATCCGGTGTCGGTCGACCGGCTGGTACACGACCTGTGGGGCGACAGGCTGCCCGGCAACCCGGCCGGTGCCCTGCAGACGAAGGTCTCCCGGCTGCGTCGTGCCCTGGCCCAGGCCGAGCCCGGGGCCGAGGCGTTGCTGGAATCCCGGCCCCCCGGGTACCTGTTGCGGGTCGGCCCCCGTGACGTTGACGCCGACCGGTTCGCCGACCTGACGGCCACCGCATACGCCACCGCGGACCTTCGCGCCAGAGCGGACCTACTGGTGGATGCTCTGGCACTGTGGAAGGGAGAGGCATTCGCTGACCTGGTCGATGCGGAGTTCGTCCGGAGCGCGACCGGGCGGCTTGAGGAGCAGCGGCTGGCGGCACTTGAGGCACTGGCCGAGACCCGACTGAAGCTGGGCGAGCACCACGCGCTGATCAGTGAGCTAGGCGAGTTGGTGGCCCGCCATCCGCTACGAGAGCGGATTCGGGCGGTGCAACTGCGTGCGTTGTACCGGGCCGGGCGGCAGGCCGAGGCGCTAGCTGGCTACACCGAGCTGCGGGAACAACTGGCCAACGAGCTGGGCGTGGACCCCGGTCCGGAGCTGACCGCTCTCCACCGGGCGATCCTTGAGCACGACGCGGCGTTGGACACGGCTCTGCCCTCCCGGTCGCGGGCGCCCGGAGAGTTGTCGGCGAAGCTGTCGGCCCCGCTAACCGACCTGGTCGGTAGGAGTGAAGCGGTGAACACCGTACGCGAGCTGCTCGCGGCCAACCGGCTGGTCACACTGACCGGCCCCGGCGGGGTGGGCAAGACCCGGCTGGCGGAGGAGACCGCCAGACAACCGGCCGACGCGTACCCCGATGGCGTCCGGGTTATCAGCCTGGCCGGATCCACCGAGGCGGCCGAGCAGCTGAGCTCTGCCTTGGGGGTCCGCGAGGACGGCACGGTGGGCCTGGAGGACGCGCTGCGTACCCGGCAGCTTCTCCTGCTGCTCGACAACTGCGAGCATGTGATCGATTCGGTGGCTGACATCGTCCGCAGGCTCCTGGCCGCCGCTCCCGGGCTGCGGATCCTGGCCACCAGCAGAGAGCCCCTCGGGCTGGCCGGAGAGACGGTGTGGACGGTGCCGCCACTTCCGCAACTTGACGCCGAGCGCCTGTTCGCCGCACGCGCCGCGGCCGCTGCCCCCGGGTTCGTCATAGGTGAGGACAACGCGGACGCCGTCGCGACGATCTGTCGCCGCCTCGACCGGCTCCCCCTTGCGTTGGAACTGGCCGCCACCCGGGTCCGGGCACTGGGCGTACACGAACTTTCCGCCCGGCTGGACGACCGGTTCCGGCTGCTGGCCGACGGCCACCGTGGTGTGCCACCGCGTCAGCGGACCCTACGCGCGGTGATCGACTGGAGCTGGGAGCTGCTGAGTGAGGACGAGCGGGTGGTCCTGCGGCGCCTGGCGGTCAACTCCGACAGCTGCACCCTGGATGCCGCCGAAGCGGTGTGCGGTCGCGACCAGCATGCGCTCGCCCCACTGATCCGACTCGTGGATCGCTCGCTCGTCACCGTGGCCGACGGCCCCCGCTACCGCCTCCCGGAATCGATCGCGGCCTACGCGAACGAACGCCTGGCAGAGGCGGGCGAGTCCGAAGCCGCTCAGCTGCGCCACCATGCCTACTACACCGACCTCGCCGAGGAGGCCGCCGCTCAGCTCCACGGCCCCGAACAACAGCGGTGGCTGAAGCGCCTGGACCACGAAACGGCAAATCTACGTATCGCCCTGGAACGTGCCGTCCAGCGGCAGATACCGGCTGGGGCGATACGTCTCACACTCGCCTTGACCTGGTATTGGTTCCTGCGTGGCCGCCAGGGCGAGGCTCGACGGTCGCTGGGCGAGGCTCTGACCATCGGCGACGACGTCCCGGCGGCCCTCCGCGCCCAGGCCGCGCTCTGGCATGCCGGCTTCACCCTGCTGACCGGAGGCGACAGCGACCCCACCGTGCGCATCGGGCCGGTCCGGGAATCCGATGGGGCCGCCGGCGACCGGGCCGACCTCGCACGCGCCGAATGGTTCCTCGGCTACGCGCTTTTCAGTAGCGGTGGGGACCTCGCCCGCAGCGAGAGCCTGGTGGATCGGGCCCTCGCGGACTTCCGTGCCGTCGGTGACCACTGGGGAATTGCCGCAGCGCAGAGCACCCGGGCCAAGCAGGCTCTCATGCGGGGTGACCTCGCCGCGCTGCGCAGCACCGGCGAGCACGGCCACGCGCTCTTCGAAGAACTGGGCGACCGCTGGGGGCGGTTGCAGACCACCTATCCGCTGGCAGCATTGGCCGAGATCACCGGCGACTACGAGCATGCCGCACAGATGCACCAGAACGGTCTCCAACTGGCCGAGGAACTGGGGTTCTGGACGGAGGCCGCCGACCGGCTCACCGGGCTCGGCCGGATCGCTTTACTGGTCGGTGACTTCCAGCAAGCCGGAGAACTCCACCGAAAGTCGATGCGCCTGGCCGCCGAGCACGGCTACACAGCAGGCGAAATCCATGCCGAGATCGGCCTCGCCCTCGGAGCCCGTAGAGAAGGCAGATTTGATGTCGCCGAGAAGTACCTACACAAGGTGTTGGAGTGGCACCATGAGGTCGCCTTCGGCCCCGGCCCCGCCCTCATCCTGGCCGAACTTGGCTTCCTCGCCGAGCAACGCGGCGACGAACACAGCGCCCTGGCGCTGCACCGGGAAGGCCTGGCCGTCGCACGGTCCGGCGGTGACCCCAGGGCACTCGCTCTCGCCTTCGAGGGCCTCGCCGGTGCGCAGGCCCTCGCCGGGCAGGCAGTGCAGGCCGCCCGCCTACTGGGCACGGCCGCCCGGATCCGCGAATCGGCTGGAGCCTCCATGCCGAAGGCCGAGCGTGGCGATGTCGATCGCATCACCGCCAGATCTCTAGCGGCCCTCGGCGAAGAAGCGTTCGCCACGGAGTTCTCGGCAGGCGTCGACGAACGCCGTGACGTAGGGCTGACATGCCAGACCGAGCCATACTCCCGGCACTAGCTGTGGCAGGCGGCCAAGGCGGTGAGGATGACGTCGACGAGCCGGTTCCGGGGATAGGGATCGCTTAGCTCGCCGGAGGCCGTGAAGTATTGCGGACGTGCGGAGGTGAGCCCGACCAGGCAGTCCAAGGCGAGGTCGATGTCGAGGTCGTTGGGGAGTTCTCCTCGCTCGATCGCCTTGCGCAGCATGCCGGCGCCAGCCGTGCGGCGGGGGCTGGTGCGCCCAGACGCACACCTAGCCTGGCGAGGCCGTGCCGGATCACCGCATCTCGGCCGCTGGCTTGACAACGCGTTACAGCGAGGAACAGCCCGAGCGTGATGCCACCGTGTCCGCGCCCGTAGCAGCCACTGACAGCGATCACCGAGTCCAGCCTGTAGACGGCCGTCGGCGTGGAGATCGAGCGCATCACGTCGTACCGGGAAGGATGATGGCTTGTGGCCTCCAGCCAGCACCGCGACGGCCGGGCCTGCGAGCCGGAGGCCCAATGGTCGTTCGTGGCCGTCGGCACCGGCCGGTGCCGGGAACGGCGCTGCCCGGCCGGCTCGGCGTGCACCCGCATTGCCCGAAGTGGGGTGACCCGCGTCACGTCATGTCAGGTGTCGGTGTTCCGCGGTGTCTTGAGGACATGAGAGAGCACGACAGGCGCCACAAAGTCACCGTCATCGGCGGTGGTTACGCAGGAACGCTGGCGGCCAACCATTTAAGGATGCGCGCCGACATCGACATCACGCTGGTCAATCCCTGGCCGGACTTCGTCGAACGGGTGCGGCTGCACCAGTTCGTGGCCGGCACCGGCGACGCCACGATCGACTACGGCACGCTGCTCGGCGAAGGCATCCAGTTGGTCGTCGACACCGCCACGCGCATCGACACCGCCGCCCGCGCAGTGCGGCTGGCTTCGGGCCGTGCGCTGAGCTACGACCATGTTATCTACGCAGTCGGCAGTACCGCGGCGATACCGTCATCGGTGCCTGGCGCCGCCGAGTTCGCTTTCCCCATCGCCGATTTCGACGCTGCGCGGCGGCTGCGCGCCAGGCTGGCGGAGGTGCCCGTCGACGCTCCGGTCACCGTGGTCGGCGGCGGACTGACCGGCGTCGAGACGGCGGCCGAGTTGGCCGAGCAGGGACGCAAGGTCACCCTGGTCGGTGGAGGAACCCTGGTGTCGTCGTGGAGTGCGCCGGGTCGCCGATACGCCGCCAGATGGCTGTCCCGGCACGGTGTCGCCCTGCTCGAAGGTGACGTGGTGACCGAGGTCCGGTCGGATGCGGTCGTCCTCGCCGACGGCACGGTGCGGTCGAGCACCCTGACCATCTGGGCGACCGGTTTTGGCGTGCCGGGGCTGGCGGCCGCGAGCGGGCTGCGCACCGACACCCTCGGCCGGCTGCTCACCGACGAGACGTTGGCCAGTGTCGACGACGACCGGGTGGTCGCCTGCGGCGACGCCGCGGCACCGTCGGGCCACCCGCTGCGGATGAGCTGCCAAGCCGCCGGGGCGCTGGGAGCCCAAGCCGCCAACACCGTGCTGAGCCACATCGCGGGTGTCGCACCGGCGGTGATCGACCAGGCGCTCACGGGGTCGTGCGTCAGCCTCGGCCGGCACACCGCCATGCGGCAGCTCGCGCGCAGGGACGACACCGCGGTGAACCTCTACATCGGTGGCCGCCTGGGCGCCGCGATCAAGGAGCTTACCTGCAAGGTCGCGGTGTCGCGGATCCGTCGCGAGGCCCGCAAGCCGGGCTCCGCGTCCTGGATCAAGGGCGGTCGGCGGCTGGAGCAGCCGGCGTCCGCTGCGGGGCCGGTCACGTCCCCGTGACCACCGATGAGCATGCCGAGCGGTTCACCCTGTTGCGGCCGCTGTTGTTTACGATCGCCTACGAAATACTCGGCTCGGCCACCGAAACCGACGATGTGTTGCAGGACAGCTATCTGCGGTGGGCCGAGGTGGACCTTGCGACAGTGCGGGACACCAGGTCGTACCTGGCGCGGCTGGTGACCCGCCAGACGCTCAACGCGTTGCGGGCGGGCGCGCGCCGTCGCGAGGACTATGTCGGTCCGTGGCTGCCCGAACCGCTGCTGCTCGACGAGAACGACCCGTCGGCCGATGTGGTGCTCGCCGAGTCGGTGTCGATGGCGATGCTCGTGCTGCTCGAAACACTCACCCACGATGAGCGTGCGGTGTTCGTGCTTCGCGAGGTGTTCGGCTTCGGCTACGACGAGATAGCCGCATCGGTGGGCAAATCCGTGGCGACGGTGCACCAGGTGGCGCACCGCGCCCGCGAGCACGTACGGGCGCGACGCAGGCGATTCCAACCCGTCGACGCCGCGAAGACCGCGCAGATCACCGAGGAGTTCATTACCGCGGCGGCCACCGGTGACATGGCAGGACTGCTCGCCCTGCTCGCTCCGAACGTCACCTGGACCGCCGACAGCGGCGGCAAGGCCACCGCGGCGCGCCGGCCGGTGGTGGGCGCGCAGAAGGTGGCCGCCGTTCTCATGAACCTCTTCCGCACAAGGTGGCAGATGCCAGGCATGCGGATCCAGATGGCCAACTGCAACAACACGCCCGCGGTGGTCGCCCACATCGGCGGTGACCACCCCGAAGGGGTCCTCCTGATCGAGATCATCGACGGGAAGATCACCAACTTCTACGCCATCCGCAACCCAGACAAACTCGTCGCGATGACGGTCCCCCGGCAGATCAGCCGCTGAGGAGCGCGACAAACCACCGTGAACTCGCGCCATCGCGTATGTCGACCAAAAACTGAGGAACTCCCATGTTGCGAAGAGTAATGACCTTGCCCAGTGGCAGGATTGCGAAGTGGGCCGTCGTGGCCATCTGGGTCGCCCTGCTGGTGCCGGCCTTCATGCTGGCCGGCAAGCTGGGCGACGTTGAGAGGAACGACAATTCGGCCTGGCTGCCCAGCAACGCGGAGGCGACCAAGGTCTTCGAGCAGGCCAGGAAGTTCCAGGCCGCCGAGACCCTGCCCGCGATCGTGATCTACGACCGGCCCGCCGGCGTCACCCCTGCGGACATGGCCAAGGCCCACGCCGACGCCGACGCCTTCAAGGGCATCGAGATGGTCGTGGGGCAGCCACAAGGTCCATTGAAGTCCCAGGACGGCAAGGCCATCCAGACCGTGGTCCAGGTTGACGACGGTAACGAGGGCTGGGACGGGGCCCACGAGGTCGTCGACGCGATGACGAAGATCGGCGAACAGAACGCCAACGGTCTCCGGTTCCACGTCACCGGGCCGGCCGGCTACGCATCCGACTCGATAACGGCGTTCGGTGGAGGCGGCGCCCTGGGGATGATCACGGCGTTGGTGGTGGTCGTCATCCTGCTCTTCACCTACCGCAGCCCCTTGCTGCCGTTGCTGCCGCTACTGACCGCGGGCGGCGCCCTGGTCACGGCGGAAGCGGTGATCTACCTGCTGGCGAAGAACACCGGGCTCATCGTCAACACGCAGACCAGCCTCGTTTTGACCGTACTGGTGTTCGGCGCCGCCACCGACTACGCGTTGCTGCTCATCGCGCGCTACCGGGAGGAGTTGCGGCGACACGAGGACCGGCACGAGGCGATGGCGGAGGCCCTGTACCGTTCCAGTCCCGCGATCATCGCCAGCGCCGCGACCGTCGCAGTTAGCCTGCTGGTGCTACTGCTGGCCACCCTCAACTCCACAAAAGGCCTCGGCCCGGCCTGTGCCATCGGTATCCTCATCGGGCTGCTCGCCATGGTCACCCTGATGCCGGCCCTGCTGGTCATCTGCGGCCGCTGGATCTTCTGGCCGGTGAAGCCGTCGTACGGCTCGGTTGGGACGGCCAAGGACAGCATCTGGACGCGGGTCGGCACCGCCATCTCCAGCCGGCCGCGGATCGTGTGGGTCAGCACCACCCTCGTCCTCGGCGTCATGGCGATCGGGATGCTGGGGCTCAAAGCCGATGGGATCCCGAGCAAAGGCCAGTTCACCAACGAGCCACAGGCCGTCGTCGGCGAGGAGATCCAGTCCAGGCACTTCCCGGCCGGGTCGGGTGACCCGATCTACGTCATAGCGAAGGCTGTCTCGGCGGAGCAGGTCAAGAGCGCGCTGTCAGGCGTCCCAGGGATCGCTGACGTCGCGACGCCCGTGATCAAGGATGGTGAGGTCTTCGTTCTCGGGACGCTCAAGGACGCTCCCGGCAGCACGGCCGCGATGCGCACCGTCGAGCAGGCCAGAACCGCGGTCCACAAGATCGAGGGTGCGGATGCCCGGCTCGGCGGCAGCACGGCGATCGCACTCGATACACAACAGTCGGCCGCCCGCGACTCCAAGGTGATCATCCCCGTCGTACTGATCGTGGTATTCCTCATCCTCGCACTGCTGCTACGGGCGATCGTCGCACCGCTGCTGCTCATGGCGACGGTGGTGCTGTCGTTCGGAGCGGCCCTCGGCGTGAGCGCTCTGATGTTCAACCATATGTTCGACTTCGCCGGGGCGGACGCGAACCTCCCGCTCCTGGTGTTCGTATTCCTGGTCGCACTAGGCATCGACTACAACATCTTCCTGGTCACCCGGGTGCGGGAAGAGTCACAGCTGCACGGCACCCGACACGGCGCGCGGACTGGACTGTCCGCCACCGGCGGTGTGATCACCTCGGCAGGTCTGGTACTGGCCGGTACCTTCGCGGCGCTGGGATCACTGCCGTTGGTGTTCGCGGCGCAGCTAGGGTTCGCCGTGGCGTTCGGCGTGCTGCTGGACACCATGATCGTCCGCTCGGTGCTGGTCACCGCGCTGACTGTCGATGTGGGTCGGTGGATGTGGTGGCCCAGCAAGCTGTCTGAACATCACGACCCCAATCCACCTGCGGGCGAGTCCGACCCTGAACCCGCTCTCATGGGCGCGGGCAGGTGACAACCGTGCCTAACCCTCCGCCGCGGGCCTTCTCGCGCCGGCCGGGAGGCCCGCTCCTGGAAGTGATGTCGCATGGGAAGGCCGGCCGTACGGTGCGCGAGCGGTAGGCAGCAGGGGCGGGCGGCCGTTCGGTCGCCCGCCTTTTCGAGCAGGTGTCCGGGTATGCCGCTGTTTCGGCTCGTTAGCAGTCCGAGGCGGTCGGCCCGTCGGCCTCGCGGCAGCGGCCTGACGTAGGAACAACGTGGAGGGTGCCGGCGCCCTGCCTCCGCCCTGGTCGCGTCGGGGCCGCCGCCCGAAACGAACCATTACCCCAGACTTTAGATCCATACGGCCGTCACTTTTGCTGAACTGGAGCGTAGTTTCCGATTCAGGCATCTAGCTTCCTGCGGTTCTCGGCGATAGCCTCGCGCCGGGCGTGTACCACACTCGCCTGGCTCGTCGAGATCCCCCTCCACTTCCGTCGCTGGAACTGGAAAGGAACCACATGTCCAGTCAACCTCCGGTCGCACGTACCCTCAGATCACACCCGCGCACGGGCCGAGACACCCGACGCCGTCTGCTGCGCTGCCTGGTCGCTGTCGTCCTACCGGCGGCGTCGCTGTCCGCCGGCTCCCTCGCCGTCGGCACCCCGGCCTGGGCCGCGCCCACCAGCGCGCCGGCCGTCCTCACCCCCACCGCCGCCACCGGGACCAACGGCTGGTATCGAGAGCCGGTCACGGTGAACCTCTCCGCGACCGACGCGGTCAACGGCGTCCAGCGCCTGGAGTACCGGCTCGGCAACTCGGCACCGTTCCAGACCGCGGCGGCCGCGGCCGCCCCGTACCCCGCCAGCCTGGCCGGCTCGGTCCAGATCACCCAGCAGGGCAGCACCGTCGTCGGCTACCGGGCCATCGGCGGCGACGGCTCGGCCGAGGCTCTCCGTACCATCACCGTCCGGATCGACACCGTGGCACCGGTGGTCAGCTGGCCCGGCATCGTCGACGGGCGCGTCGGCCACACCGCGACGCTGATCCCGACCCGGACCGATCCCGCGCCCGGCTCCGGGGGAGTCTTCATCCACCGCATGTGGATCGACGGAAGCGAGGTCACCCCGCTGCCCGTCGCCACCTCCAGCCTGGCCACCGGTGGGCACACGATCAGCGTGGTGGCCAGCGACGCCGCCGGCAACGCGGCGCGTTTCGACCAGGCGTTCGTGGTGACCACGTCCTACGCCGATCTCGACGCCCTCATCGCCGGCTTCGTCACCAGCGGCGCGATCAGCGCCGCCGCCGGGGACAGCCTGCGCGGCACGTTGGCGGAGGCGGCGAGCCTGGCGGAGGCGGGCAGCACCAACGCTGCCGTACGCGCCCTCAACCAGTTCGTCGCCGCGGCGCAGCGCGCGACGCAACCCGGCTCGGCTCGCGACACCCTGGTCGGTGACGCCCGCTACCTGCAGCAGCAGATCACCAACACGCTGCCGGAGGAACCGACGACCGGGATGACCGTCACGCCGACCGCGGGACCGAACCCGATCCCCGCGGCGAGGCCGCTCGCGGCTTCGACAAACTTCCCCGGCGCCGGCTTCCGGGTGCTGTACTTCTCGGCCACCAAGGGCTTCCGGCACGACCACATCCCCGACACCGCCCTGCTCGTCGAGCAGTTGGGTGAGCAGTACGGCTTCGACGTCGACATCTGGGACCCGAGGCTCGCCCCGGCGTCGCTGCCGAGCACGCCGTTCACCTCCGCGGCCGACCTGGCGAAATACAAGACGATCATCTTCTCCTCGCCGGTGGACGGGACGAACCCCAACAGCTCGCCGGACGCGGACGCGCTCAACGCCAGCGAGCTGGCCGCCCTCCAGGGATACATCCGGGCCGGCGGCGGGTACCTCGGGCTGCACGGCGCGTCGGACGCGATCCACAACGTGCCCTGGTACCGCGACCTGGTCGGTGCGTGGTTCACCAACCACCCCGGCGGTCAGAACGGCGAGGGGACCTGCGGTAGCTGCATCAACGTGCGGGTCAACACCGAGGACCGCACGAACCCGGCCGTCGCGCACCTGCCGAAGACCTGGCTCACCATCGACGAGCTGTACAACTTCGACCACAACCCGCGCGCCGACGTGCACACGCTGCTGAGCCTCGACGAGTCGTCGTACCAGCGGAGCCTCAACAGCGGCAACGCCGCGACCAACCCGCTGCGCCTGATGGGCGGGGACCACCCGATCGCCTGGTGCCAGGAGTACGACGGTGGACGCGCGTTCTCGCTCATCCTCGGCCACGATCGCGCGCAGTACTACCGCGACCCGTTCACGCGGATCCTGCTCAGCGGTATCCACTGGACGGCCGGGCAGTCCGAGGCGAACTGCTCGACCTTCCGGCAGACCCGGACGCTGATCAGCGGCGACGTTGCCGCCGGTGCCCTGGACGCGAAGTCGGCCGAGGCCGCCTCCGCGCTGCTCGACGAAGCCCAGGCCGCGTACCTCGCGCTGAACTACAACGCCGCGACCACGTCGCTCAACCAGATCATCGCGATCGTCGGCAACCCCGCGGCCGGCAGCGAGAAGGCCCGTGCCGAACTCGACCGCCAGGCCCGCCAGCTGCGGGACTGGATGTTGTCGTTGAAGTCGTCCTGACCCCTGCGTTGCCGCCGGCCCGCTACCGGCCGGCGGCAACGCGGGCGGGGACGCCCCCGCAGGCTCAGGCCGGCTTCTTCGCGGCATGCACAGCGAGCCGAGCCGCGCGCCCCTCGTCGCGCGGCCGATGTGGCGGTGGCGGGCACCGGCCGCCTCGCCGGCAATCCCGTGTTCACGGCACCGCACGGCGAGCCACGGGTGATGCTGGAGATCTAGGCTGTCGCCGGGGGACCGCGTGCCGCCGGGCAGGCCAGGGCGGCCGGCACCGGCGGGGTGACCGGCGGCGAGGGTGGCACGGACGCCGCGAGGCGGACGGTCGCTGGGGCGGGAGGTGGGACAGGTGCGCCACGAAGGGGCCCACGGCGGTGACGCCGACGGTCACGCCACGGGTAACCACGCCGGCCACGACAAGCACGCCGGCCACGACAACCACGCCGGTCACGACAAGCACGCCGGTCACGACCCGGCGATGTTCCGCCGCCGGTTCTGGGTGTGCCTGGCGCTGACCGTTCCCGTCGTGCTCACCAGCCACATGGTGATGGGCTGGCTGCACTACTCGCTGGAGTTCCCCGGCGTCTCCTGGGTGGGGCCGGTGCTCGGCTCGGTGGTGTTCGGCTACGGCGGCTGGCCGTTCCTGGTCGGGGCCGGCCGGGAGGTACGCGACCGGGCGCCCGGCATGATGCTGCTGATCTCGATGGCGATCACCGTGGCGTACGTCGCCTCGCTGGCCACCAGCGTCGGCCTCTTCGGCCTGGACTTCTGGTGGGAACTCGCCGCGCTGGTCACGATCATGCTGTTGGGGCACTGGCAGGAGATGACGGCGATCGGCCAGGCGCGTGGCGCGTTGGCCGCGCTGGCGGCTCTGCTGCCCGACGACGCGGAGCGGATCGGCCGGGACGGGGCCGTCGCACGGGTGCCGGTGGCCGACCTGCGCACCGGGGACCGGGTGCTGATCCGCCCCGGCGGCCGGGTGCCCGCCGACGGGCACGTCGTCGAGGGCGGCGCCGAACTGGACGAGTCGATGATCACCGGGGAGTCGCGGCCGGTGCCGCGCGGGGTCGGAGACCGGGTGGTCGCCGGCACGGTGGCCACCGACTCGGCCATCCGGGTAGCGGTCGACGCGGTCGGCGAGGACACCGCGCTGGCCGGCATCCAGCGGCTGGTGGCGCAGGCCCAGGCGGCCGGCGGACGCGCGCAGGTGCTGGCCGACCGGTTTGCCGCCTGGCTGTTCTACCTCGCCACCGCCACCGCCCTGGTCACCCTGGTGGTCTGGTTGGCGTTGGGCGACGTCGGTGAGGCGGTGGTCCGCACCGTCAGCGTGCTGGTGATCTCCTGCCCGCACGCGCTGGGGTTGGCGATCCCGCTGGTCATCGCGTTGTCGACCAGCGTGGCGGCCCGGGCCGGCATCCTGGTCAAGGACCGGCTGGCGCTGGAGCGGATGCGCACCGTGGACGCCGTCCTGATCGACAAGACCGGCACCCTGACCAAGGGCCGGCACACCGTGACCGGGGTGGCCGCCGTCGACGGGTTGGCCGAGGACGAGGTGCTGCGGCTGGCCGGCGGGGTGGAGGCGGACAGCGAGCACCCGCTCGCCCGGGCCATCGTCGCCGCCGCCGCGCACACCGGACCGGCCGCCGGCACCGACTTCCGGTCCCTGCCGGGCCGCGGCGTGCGCGCCACCGTGGCCGGGAAGCCGTACGCGGTGGGCGGCCCGGCGCTGCTGCGCGAGCTGCGTGCGGACGTCCCCGCCGAGCTGCGCCGGGCCGACGAGTCGTGGTCGGCGCGGGGTGCCGCCGTGCTGTACCTGGCCCGGCTCGACGGCGAACCGCGGCTGGTGGGTGCGTTGGCGCTGGAGGACGAGGTCCGCCCGGAGGCGCGGGAGGCGATCGCCGAGCTGCGCCGGCTCGGGATCGGCAAGATCGCCATGGTCACCGGCGACGCCCGGCCGGTGGCCGACGCGGTCGCCGCCGACCTGGGTTTCCGCCCCGGCGTGGACGAGGTCTTCGCCGAGGTGCTGCCCGCCGACAAGGACGACATCGTCGCCGGCCTCCAGCAGCGGGGCCACCGGGTGGCGATGGTCGGCGACGGGGTCAACGACGCCCCCGCCCTCGCCCGCGCCGACGTCGGGCTCGCCATCGGCGCCGGTACGGACGTCGCCATCGAGTCGGCCGGCGTGGTGCTCGCCTCCTCCGACCCGCGCGGCGTCCCCGCCGCCGTCCGGCTGTCCAAGGCGTCCTACCGCAAGCAGGTGCAGAACCTCGCCTGGGCGGCCGGCTACAACGTGGTCGCCATCCCCGCCGCCGCCGGTGTCTTCGCCTGGGCCGGTTTCTCCCTCGGACCGGCCGCCGCAGCCGTGCTGATGTCCGCCTCGACGATCGTCGTGGCCCTCAACGCGCAGACCCTGCGCCGGGTCCAGCTGACCCCGCAGGACGGCTGAGTGGGGTCCGTCCGCCCCGGGGGTGCTCAACCGGCGGCGGTGGTCCGGAAAGCCGCGGCGAGCCGGTCGAGTCCCGGGCCGATCCGGTCGCGGTCGATCCGGCCGAACCCGAGCACCACCCCCGCCAGGTCCGCGTCGAGCCGGTACCGGTCGAGGTCGTCGGCGGCCACCCCGCGCGCCCGGGCCGCCGCCAGCACCCGTGCGGTGTCCACCGTCGCACCGGGCGCGAGCCGGGCGGCCAGGTGCAGCCCGGCCGCCGACGGCACCCGTACCAGCCAGTCGGCGAAGTCCCGGTCGAGGCGGGCGGCGATCTCCTCGTGCCGGACGGCGTACTCCCGGGTGGCGCGGCGGATGTGCCGGGCGAGCAGCCCCTCTTCCATGAACTGGGCCATCGCGCCCTGGGTCGTCGGGTCCCCGTGCCAGTCGGTGAGCCGCTTCGCGGCCAGCAGGGCCGGTTGCAGCGACGCCGGCGCCACCAGGAACCCCAGGCGCAGCATCGGCAGCATCGTCTTGGAGAACGAGCCGACGTACACCACCCGGCCGTCCCGGTCGAGGCTCTGCAACGGTTCCAGTGGGCGGTCGGAGAACCGGAACTCGCTGTCGTAGTCGTCCTCGACCACCACCGCGCCGTGGCGTTCCGCCCAGGCCAGCAGCGCCGTGCGGCGGGCCAGCGACATCGGCGTGCCGAGCGGGAACTGGTGCGAGGGCGTGGCGTAGACCAGCCGCACGCCGGGCGGGATCCGGTCGACGACCAGCCCCTCGGCGTCGACCGGCACGCCGACCACCGTGGCGCCCAGGGACCGGAACAGCAGCCGCGCCGGCGGGTATCCCGGGTCCTCCACCGCCACCCGGTCACCCGGTGAGATGAGCACCCGGCCGATCAGGTCCAGGGCCTGCTGCGCGCCGCTGGTCACCAGCACGTCGTCGGCGCTCGCCCGCACCGAACGGGCCACCCCGACGTACCGGGCGGTCGCCGCGCGCAACCCCGGATGACCGGCCGGGTCGCCGTAGCCGCCGTCGCGGACCGTCGCGGCCCGCAGTTGCTGCGCCACCAGCCGCCGCCAGGTGTCCAGCGGGAAGAGCCGGCCGTCGGGCACGCCGACCGCGAAGTCGTACGCCGGCGGCGGCGACGGCCGGGCGGTGGCGGCCGGTGCCGCCCGCCACAGCGGGCGTGGCGCCACCTCCCGCCCGGCCGGCGCCTGCCGGCGGACCTGGGCCGGGGCGAGGGGAGCGGCGGCCACGAAGGTGCCGGCGCCGACCCGGCCGACCAGGAAACCCTCGGCGGTCAACCGGTCGTACGCGGCGGCCACCGTGTTGCGGGAGACGGCGAGCCGCAGTGCCAGCTCGCGGGTCGGCGGCAGCCGTTCGCCGGCGACCAGCCGGCCGTCGACGATCGCGTCCCGCAGCTGCCGGTAGATCCGGGCGGCGAGGTCGCCCTGCCCCGCCAGGCTCACCTGGATGTCCACCCGCCGGAGCCTACATTGGCCCAGATGATGCTCGTGTGATTGGTGCTTATCCTGGGCCAATCCTCTCCCTAGGCTGAACCCGCACCCCGCCTGAGGAAGAGGTACGCCAATGACGACCGTGGACATGTGGTTCGATCCCCGCTGCCCCTGGGCCTGGAACGCCTCCCGCTGGCTGCTGGAGGTCGAGCAGGTCCGCGACGTACGCGTGCGGTTCCACGTGATGAGCCTGTCCATCCTCAACGACGGGCGCGAGGGCCTGGAGGAGTGGTACCGGGAGTGGCTCACCCACGGCCGGGGACCGGTGCGGGTGTGCGTCGCCGCCGAACTCGCCCACGGCAACGACGTGCTGCGCGACCTCTACACCGCCCTCGGCAACCGCATCCACCACCAGCGGGCGCCGATCGGCCGCCAGTTGTACGTCGACGCCCTCGCCGACGTCGGCCTGCCCACCGACCTCGCCGACGCGGCCGAGACGACGGACCACGACAAGGCCCTGCTCGCCAGCCACGAGGCCGGGTTGAAGCCGGTGGGGGAGGACCTTGGCACCCCCACCATCCACGTACCCGGACCGGACGGGCGGGTGAACGCGTTCTTCGGGCCGGTGGTCAGCCCGGTGCCGCGCGGCGAGGCGGCCGGGCGGCTGTGGGACGGGGTGCTCCAGGTGACCGGGACGGACGGGTTCTTCGAGCTGAAGCGGGGGCGGGACCGGCGTCCGATCGTCAGCTGAGGCGGTCGCCACCGAGGCGAGCAAAGGCCACCGGATGGAAGCGGCTCGTCTGTCATCCACCGGATAGCGTCATCCATCACGCTGCGTAGGATCTGATGTGCCGAGCCGGTCGGTTCAATTCTTCGGGACGCGCGCCCCCGTTTCTCATCCCAGGCTTCGTCAACGCACGACAGAGGGTGTGGTGCTGTTGTGATCACTCAGGCGATGTGGACCCACGGGCACACCATGCGGGTGGAGAACGCCGCTGGTCTGGCCAGTGTCTGGCGCGCGGGATTCTTCATCCGCGTCGTCGGAAAACCGAACACGACCAACTGGTTTCATTTCGCGGTGCCGACCTCGGTCATCGTGAAGGACAAACGGCAGATGACCGATTCCGTCATGCTGCGGTTCCGCGCGAATTCCACCGCCGCGGCGGTGACCGCCGTCCACGTGTACGACGGCGAACGCCGCATCGTCAACCACGACGGGCTGAACCTGTCGCCCACGACCTTCGGCCTGAACCGGTTCGACGTGCCGGGCAAGCCCGACGTGCTGTGGGGGATCGGCATCTCCGTCGGCGTCCGCTTCTCCGGCGGCACCGACGCGCAGAACACCCTCGAGTTCGCCGCCGCCGGCTGCGACTTCAAACTGCTGGAGACCGTACGCCTGCACGTCAAGGTGCTGACCGCGCCGACCCGGTTCACCATCGACCAGATGATCGCCGGGATGCGCGAGTCGTACGAGCCGGCCGGCTTCCGGGTGGTCCGCGCCAGCGACGAGAACCTGAACCTGCCCGCGCTCAACGTGGTCGACGTCGGCGGCTGCACCCGGGGCGAGACGACCGAGGAGCAGCGCACCCTGTTCGGCAACCGCAACAACGTCGGCACCAACGAGGTCGTCGCCTACTTCGTACAGGCGACCAACCCGCCGTTGAACGGCTGCGCCGCGCATCCCGACGGCCGGCCGGGCGCGGTGGTGGCCAGCGGCGCGAGCCGCTGGACCCTCGGCCACGAGATCGGGCACGTCCTCGGCCTCAACCACGTCAACGACAACAACCGGCTGATGACCGGCAACGGCACCGACAACATCACCAACCCGCCCCCGGACCTCATCAACTCCGAGATCACGACCATGCGCAACAGCGCTCCGACGATCAATCCGTGAGGGGGGAGAAGACATGCCGATTTCCCTGGACGAGCTGCGTCGCCTGCTCAGCAGCGACGAGCCCGACTACCGGGCCATCGCCGCGGCGGCCGGACCGGAGGCGGCCGAGCACCTGCGGGTCCTCGCCCGCGACGACAACGTGATGCTTGCCAGCAAGGCCGTCTACGCGGCCAGCCTGCTGGCCGACAGCACCGCGCAGCAGGTCGTCGACGAGGCCGCCGCCAGCGACGAGCCGCTGCTGCGGATCGCGTCCGCGTCGGCGCTGGCCAACCTGCCCGAGGACGCCCGCAACCGGGTCGCCGAGCGGCTCATCGACGCCGGGGACGTCGCCGTCGAGAAGCTCGTCATCCGCTCGCTCGGGCCCTCGCTCACCCCGAAGCTCGAACGTTCCCTGGGCCGGCTGGCCGACACCAGCAACTCAGCGACCATCCGCGATCTGTCCCGCGCCAAGCTGACCGATCGCTGACCCCACCACCCACGACGCGACGAGAGGGACGGCAATGGCTCTGGAACAAGCGATGTGGGCGCACGGCCACAGCCTGGCGGTGGAATTCCCCGACCGCATCAAGAGCGAATGGCGGGCCGGCTTCTTCATCCGGCTCGTCGGCAGGCCCGGCACCACCAACTGGCTGCATTTCGGCATCCCCACCCCGGTGATCGTCAACGACAACCGGCTCGCGATCGACTCGGCGCTGATCCGCTTCCGCTGCGAGACCAGCCAGGCCGCGGTCACCAACGTGCACGTCTTCGACGGCGAGAAGCGGATCGCCGCGCACGACAACCTGGCGCTCGCACCGACGACCTTCGGGATGCAACGGTTCGGAGTGCCGGGCCGCCCCGAGGTGCTCTGGGGTGTCGGGGTGACCCTCGGCGTCCGGTTCAACGGCACCACCGACCAGCAGAACACCATGGAGATCAGCTCCGCCGGCGTGGACTTCTTCCCGTAGGCCCCGCCGCCGCCGGGGACGGAGCACGTGGTCTCCGTCCCCGGCCGGCTCTGGATGCCCAGCCCGGACGATAAGGTGCGCGCGTGGAGGAACTCAGCCGCCTGTTCCGCGCCGCCGCCGACCACGCCGCCGACTACCGGCGGTCGCTGCCCGACCGGCCGGTCGGCGTACCCGTCGACCAGGCCGCGATCGCCGCCGCGTTCGCCGGCCCGCTGCCCGCCGCGCCCACCCCACCCGCCCAGGTGCTGGCCGACCTGGTGGCCGCCGCCGAACCGGGCCTGGTCGCCACCGCCGGCCCGCGGTACTTCGGCTTCGTCGTCGGCGGGGCGCTGCCGGCCGCCACCGCGGCCGACATCCTCGCCGCCGGCTGGGACCAGCTCGCGTTCAACCCGGTCACCTCGCCGGCCGCCCTCGCCGCCGAGGCCGCCGCCGGCGGCTGGCTCAAGGAACTGCTGGGCATCCCGGCGTCGGCGTCGGTCGGCTTCGTCACCGGCGGCCAGGCCGCCAACACCGCCGGCCTCGCCGCCGCCCGGCACCAGGTGCTGGCCGACGCCGGCTGGGACGTGGAACGGCGCGGCCTGCTCGGCGCCCCGCCCATCCGGGTGATCGCCGGCGAGGAACGGCACGCCACCATCGACCGGTCACTACGGCTGCTCGGCCTCGGCGTGGACGCGGTGCAGCCGGTGCCCGCCGGCCCGAACGGCGCCGTCGACCCCGCCGCGCTGCGGGACGTGCTGCGCGCCGGCGCCACCGGCCCGACCATCGTGTGCCTCCAGGCCGGCAACGTGAACACCGGCGCCTGCGACGAACTGCGGGACGCGTGCGAACTGGCTCACCGGCACGGCGCCTGGGTGCACGTGGACGGCGCGTTCGGCCTCTGGGCCGGGGCCAGCCCGACCACCCGGCACCTGATGGACGGGCTGGAACTGGCGGACTCCTGGGCGTGTGACGGCCACAAGTGGCTGAACCTGCCGTACGACACCGCCTTCGCCTTCTGCTCCCGGCCCGACGTGCACGCGGCGGCCATGTCGTACGCCGCCGCGTACCTGGTCGGCTCCGGCGGCACGCCCACCGGCGCGGACCTCACCGCGGAGTCCTCCCGGCGGGCCCGCGGCTTCGCCGTCTGGTCGGGGCTGCGCGAACTGGGCCGCGACGGGGTCGCCGGGCTGATCGACCACTGCTGCGCGCTGGCCCGCCGGTTCGCCGACGGCCTGACCGCGGCCGGCTTCGAGGTGGCGAACGAGGTCGTCCTCAACCAGGTGCTGGTCGGCTTCGGCGACGACGCGCGGACCGATCGGGTGATCGCGGCGGCGCAGGCCGAGGGCACCTGCTGGGTGGGCGGCACGACCTGGCGGGGTCGGCGACTGATGCGGATCTCGGTGTCGAACGCCACCACCACCGAGGCGGACGTGGACCGTTCGGTCGCCGCGATCACCCGGCTCGCCGGCTGACCGCGCCGGCATGACCGCGGCTCCTACGGCACCCGGCCGGTGAACACCGGAACGGCTGGGACGTCGCGGTGGTTCGGGGCGGCGTCGACGCTGCGACGCCGCCCCGAACGCAGGCGGAACGTTCCCGGTCAGCGGGAGGCGAGGAACTCGTCGATGGCGATGGTCACCTGCCAGCCGCTGGCGTGGCTGCGCAGGATCGACATCACCCGGTCGTGCAGGTCGGTCGCCCCGAACCGGTCGTAGCTGTCGGAGACGACCAGGTCCAGCCACGACCGCTTGACGGGTACGGGCTTCCCCTCGACCGGCTTGGCGAAGAACCCGGCGAGAGCGTTTGCGATCCGCCGCTTCTCCACCGCGACCTGCTCCGACAGGTCGCCCCGCCGGTCGGCCGGCAGCCGGCCCACGATCGCCGTCGCCTCGGCGAGGTCGGTGACGGCGGAGTCGAGCTGACCGGCGTCGGCCAGCTCGGTCGCCGCGATCCGGTCGAGCAGCTCACGGGCCTGGACGAGGAGCTTCACGACCGCCACCCGCTGGTTCAACGCGGCGACCTGGGTCGGGTCGGTGACCTTCGCGATGGCCGCCTCGGCGGCGACGATCGCCTGCGCCGACGGGTCGGCCTCGGCGGCGGCGACCGCGGCCTGCGCCGCCTTCAGCAGGTAGGCCGGCGAGCCCGGGTCGTCGGCGAAGACCCGCCACTCGGTGATCGCGACCGCCGAGTAGGTGGTGCCGTTGCCGTTGGCCCGGATCGTGGCCCGTACCCGGCGGGTGGTGACGGGGTCGAAGGTGACGTTGTTGAACGCGGTGGTGCTGGTGCCGTAGGCGGATGGGCCGGTCACGTCACGCCACCCGGCGCCGGCCTCGTCCCAGTACTGCAGCACCCACCCGTCCGGTTGGGCGACCCCGTCGCCGGTGCCCCGGTTGGAGTCCCGCCAGAACTTCAGCTCCGTCCCGGCGAGCCGCACCGGACGGGACCAGTCGTACTGGACCCACTGGGTCGCCGGTCGGTCGCCGGACCAGGTGCCCCAGATCTGCGCCTGGCTCGGGTTGGCCGGGTCGGTGTTGTCGTTGAGCGCGGTGACGCTGTTCCAGCCGGCGGTGTAGGAGGCGGTGGGGGTTCCGACGGGACCGATGTTGCCGGTGAGCGGGCCGGACAGGTCCGCCGGGACGGTGACCGTCTTGGCGGTCTCCACGTTGCCGGCCCGGTCGATGGCACGGAACGAAACGGTGTGCTTGCCCGCGTCGGGTGCGGCGATCGGGCCGCGGTAGGTGGTCCACGCCCCGGTGTCGACGGAGTACTCGATGCCAGCGGCCCCGGAGGTGGCGTCGCTCGCGCTCACCGTGACCGCCCGGGTGTCGCCGTCCACGCTGGCCGTGCTGACCGGGGCGGTCGCGTCGATGCGTACGGTGAGGCTCGCGGGCGTCGAGGGATTGCCCGCCCGGTCGGTCGCCGTAGCCGTGACCGTGTGCTGGCCGTCCCCGGAGACGGTGACGTCGACGTACCGTACGTCGGTGTCGACGACCGGTTGGCCGGCGTCGCCCCGCGACTCGATGCGCAGTCGGCCGCCACGGTCGTCGACGCCGGCTACGCGCACCCGTACCGCGGACCGGAACCAGCCGGCGGTGCCGGCGCTGCCGCTGGGCGTGAGCGTCAGGGTCGGCGGAGTCTCGTCGCCCTCGGTGTCGTCGGGTGAGATGACCGTGACCTCGGCGGAGACGCGCCCGGCGGCGTAGCCGAGCACGGTGCCCCGGGTGGTGAACCTGCCGGTCTTCGCGACGTCCTCCGCCGTCACGGGGTCCCAGAAGACCGGCACCTGCAGCGTTTCGCCGGCGAAGGGCACGGGGAGCGTGCCGGGCAGCTCAATCTCGCCCACCTCGACAGTCATCGGTGGTGCGGTGACGGATTCCGGCTGTGCGGCGAGAACCTTCCACTCCTCGACCGCCACCGCCGAGAAGGTGCTGCCGTTGGTCGACGCGTCGAAGAGCGCGCGGACCTGCGTGGTGGTCACCGCGTCGAACGTGGTGTTCTGGAATCCCTGCGTGCCGGTCGGGTAGCCGGTCGGGTTCGGGACGTCGGCCCACTGGCCGGTGGCGAGGTTCCAGTACTGGATGCGCCAGCGGGCGGGTGCGGCGACGCCGATGCCGCTGCCCTGCGGTTGGTCGTTCCAGAAGTCGATCTGGGAACCGGAGATCCGCATCGGCTGGTCCCACGTGTACTGCACCCACTGCTGAGGCGGGTTGGTGCCGGTCCAGGTCCCCCACATGTCCGGCGGCAGCGGGTTCGACCGGACGATCTCGTCGTTGAGCGCCTTCACCCAGTACTGCGTCGGCACGGGCTCGTTGGAGACGGTGACCTTCGCCTCCTGGGCGATGTTCGCCCGGGGCGTCAGGTCGCGTCCCTTGACCGGGGTCGTGGCGACCATCTTCATCCGTGGCGGGGTCTGTGTGTCGTCCCACTCGACCGGGTCGATGGCCACGGAACGACGGAAGTGACCGCCGCCCACGGCGTCCGCCGTGTGGTACGTGAGGTACCACCGGCCGTTGAACTCCACGATGCCCGGGTGGCTCGTCGTGGAGGAGACCGGCCGAAGTACGGTCCCCCGGTAGGTCCACGGTCCCGCGGGCGATGCGGCCGTGGCGTAGGCGATGCAGGCGTGGTAATTCGCCGGGGTGCACTGTGAGGTCGGGCCGGCGTTGTTTCCGGCGTAGGCCAGGTAGTAGGTGCCGTTGCGTTTGAAGATCCAGGGGGCTTCGAAGAAGCCGGTCAGGCCGGTGACGGAGCGCTGGCTGCCGACCGGAGTCTTCATGTCCTGCTGGAACTCGAGCATGCGCAGTTGGCCGAAGGTGCCCCAGTAGACGTACACCCGCTGGTTGGGGGCCTCACCGTCGATGAGGATCGTCGGATCGATGTTCTGGATCGTGTTCGCCGTGGGCACGCGCTGCGAGATCAGCGGCCCGCCCACGTGGTCGCTCCACGGCCCGGTCGGCGTCTCGGAGACGGCCACCCCGATGGCGAACTTGTCGGACGCGGTGCTGCTGCGCTCGAAGACCGGAACGTACCAGTAGTACCGGCCGTCCACGCCCTGAATCATCTGGCCGGCGTACGCGCGACCCGGCGTGGCCCAGGCGAAGACGGTCTCTGGGCGCATCAGCGACGGATGGTGGGTCCACTGCCCGGCCGCGACGTCGGTGGTCCGGAACGCGCCCCACTCGTTCATGATGAAGTCGTTGGTGGACGGCCCGGCCTGGTCGCGACCGGTGTAGATGTAAAGCTCGTCCCGACCGCTGTCGTTGCCCCGGGCCCCGGCCGGCACGACGACCGGCGCCGGGTCCGCCGAGTAGTAGCTGCCGTCGCCGAGGATCGGGTTGCGGGTGTTGGTGAAGGTGTATGAGTCGGCGGCGTGGGCCGGCGTGGCGACCCCGGCCAGGACGCCGGCGACGAGCCCGGCGACCGCCGCCAGGGCGGCGGCCGCGCGGAACCGGCGCGCCGGCCGGCAGGTCGGTGGCGCGGCACCGCGCCCCGCGGTGGTGTTCACGGTTTCGGATCTCCTCGCTGCTGGGTGGGGGAGGGTGGTGGCGCCGGTGAGCCGCCGCCGGCGTGGAGCTGGCCGGCCGCGCGCCCTTGGTTAGCGCTAACAATCCTGGGCGCGCGCGCCGGCCAGCTGCCGCTGAGCTATGGGGCGAGTTCGTTCTTCGCCTTGGCCGCGCCGGAGACAACGAGGTCCTTCTCCGCCTCGGTGAAGGTGCCGTCCCGCAGGAACGCCTCCGCGGTGCGGGCGACCGCCGACTGGAAGGCGCCGTGGGTGGCGAACGGCGCCTGGTCCCACACCAGGTCGAGGAAGGTCGGACCGTCGTCGCCGGGGGAGGTGATGCCGGTGACGGGGACGTCGTAGTTCGGCAGGCCGTCGTCGCGCTTGTAGTTGGGCACGCCGGTGTCGACGGATCCGAACACGATCGTCGGCTCTACCCGCCGGAAGTACGACGAGGCGGCCTGCGAGTCGCTGATGTAGTACGGCCGCAGGGTGAAGCCGTGGGTGGTGAAGATCGGGTCACCCGCGGCGGTGGTGCTCGCGTGGGTGATGGCCGAGCGGGCGTAGTCACCGTCCCGCTTCAGGTGGCGGTACAGGGACAGTTCCCGATAGCTGCCGGCGCCCGGGTTGCCGAGGATCTGCAGCAGGACGGGGCCCCAGAAGATCGCCTGGGTGTCGGGGCGGTCCAGCGCCCGCTCGACGCGGATGCTGAACGGCATCCGGATCTCGATGGTGTCGCCCGGCTTCCAGGTCCGGCTCAGCGTGACGTAGCTCCCCGGACTGGCGGCGACTCCGGCGTCGACTCCGTTGACGGTGACGAAGAAGCCTCGCTGCACCCAGCCCGGCACCCGCAGCTTGATGTCGAGCGGGCCGGCGCCGTTGACGACCAGCTTCGTGCGGTCGGCGCGGGGGTAGCTCGTCTCCTGGGTGACCGTGAAGCCCTTCTCTGCCCAGGCCAGCGTGGACGGCACGAACAGGTTGACCCACAGGGTCGCGCCGTCGGCGGACTTGAAGTAGATCGTCTCCTGATACTTGGTGTGGTTCTCGACGCCCGTTCCGCCACAGCAGGTGCCGGCGTTGCCGTAGCTGCGTACGGTGCCCGGGGTCAGTGGTTGGAAGTAGGTGACCTGGGGGTTGCTGACGCTCGCGCTGTCCGCCCGCGAGCCGAGGATCATATTGAACAGACCCCGCTCGTAGTAGTCCATGTACGCCGGGTCGTGCTCGTGCAGGAACAGGTTACGAGCCAACTTGATCGTGTTGTAGGCGGTGCAGGTCTCGGCGCCGCCCTGGGCGATGGCGTTCGCGATGTTGTCCCGGTTCTGGAACAGCTCGGTGTTGTTGTTGGACCCGGGGTAGTTGCCACCCGTGCCGCCGTGGGCGAACATCCGGTGCGGGACGACCATCCCGTAGAAGTTCTTCGCGACCTGGAAGTAGTCCGGATCGCCGGTGTGCTCGTAGACCCGCAGGTACCCGATGAACTGTGGCACGTGCGTGTTGGCGTGCAGTCGGTCCGGGCGGCGCCGACCGGGCCGGTTCTGCGGTGTCGCCACGAGGATGTCCCGGTTCTCCAGGCAGGCGTCGAAAAGCGACTCGCGGTTGTCGAAGCGCTTCGCGGTGTCCAGGTGCCTCGCGTCGCCGGTGAGCGCGTAGATCTCCGGAAACACCTCGTTGGCCCCGCCGAACTCGCCGGCGATGTAGAGGTCCCACATGTAGTTCAGGTTGTCCCGGGTGATGGGGCCGGAATAGTTGGGATGGTTCTTGTCCCCGATCGTCAGCGCGAGGTGCGCCCAGTTCCCCATCCTGACCACGACGTCGCGGGCCGTCTCGTTGTCGGTGTGGTAATAGGCGTCGAGCAGGCCACGCATGATCTTGTGCTGGGTGTACCAGGGAGCCCAGGTGTTGGTGTCCGCGTTGCCGCCGTAGACCGCCCAGCGCGGCGGCCCGAGCCGCAGCACCGCGTCTTCCGGGATCGCACCGAGGTAGCCGGGGTGGGTGGGGATCCACGCGGCGGCCCCGCCGTCCCGGGCCGGCACGATGCCGGCGTCGCGACCGTTGGGCGAGGAGTCCCTGACGGTGGTGCCGCCGTCCTCCTCGAACCGGTACCACGCGATGGTCCCACCGCCGGTGGTCCCGGCCGGCGACTCCAGCAGCGACCGGACCTCCTGCTCATCCAGCGCCCGGTCGAAGATGTGGAACTCGTCGATGCTGGCGTCCAGGAACGGGTCGCCGTACTGCGATCGGCCGATCCACCGGTTGCCCGGGTTGCCGAGGTTGGTCGGGTTGAGGGTCATGTTCGTGTTCCTGCCGGCCTGCTGCCCGTTCACGTACAGCGTGCCGGTGTTCTGCGACAGCGTGACGGCAAGGTGCACCCACTGGTTGGTCGGCAGTGCGGCGTTTCCGTTGATCTGCTGTTCCTGGCCCGACCCGCCTACCGTGATGGCGAACCTCGGCACGTTGCCGGTAACGCCGGCGCGCGGCGTCAGGAACATGTTGACCGTAGCGTTCTGACCGAAGTCGAACAGCCGGCTCCAGTTCTGGGTGGAGGCGAGGTTCACCCAGGTGGCGATGGTGAAGTTGGTGAGCTGGTTGATCGACTCCTGGGGAAGGGTCACGTACTGCGCCCTGCTCGGCCCGTTCAGCCGCAGCCCGTTACCGAAGCGGCCCGCCACCCGGCCGATCTGCGGCGGCGGCGGGTCCTCGCCGCCAGGGCCGCCGTTGTCCATCCGCGCGGTGATCGCGGCCTGGCACGCGGCGAGCTCACCGACCATCCAGTCGAGCTTGCTCTTGAAGATCGGCTCGCCCTGGTCGGCGTAGGCCTGGGCGAGGGCCGTCATGAAATGACCGGCCCAGTGGCCGCTGAGCAGGCCGCCGTCCTCCCACCCCCCGGGGACCGAGACGCCGGGAGGGTTCGGCCGGCCGGCCTGGTTGTTGAACAGTACGAGGAAGCGCCGCTCGTCGAACTGCCGAAGGTAGTTCTTCATACGGTCGCGCTTCTCCTGCAGCAGGCCGCTGCCCAGGCTCACCTCCCGCAGTTGGAAGGGCCGGACCGGCGCGGTGCCGCCGGGGCCGGGATCGGCTGGTGTCGAGCCGAGGGCGGTCGGACCTGTCGCCGCTGCGGCGGTGTTGGCCGCCCGGGCGGCGGCCGGGAGCATGCCGCCGCCGGCGACCGCGGCCACGCCGACGGCTGAGGCCTGCAGGATGTGACGTCGGTTCACGGAGCGCTTGTCGGATTGAGTCACTGAGGATCGTCCTTTCACGTCTGTTTACGCTGACCGGTCGATCAAGTTGGTGTTCGCGGATTCGGATCGGCGACCGCCGGCGGGGCCGGCCGGGGTCAGAGCCCCTGCGCCAGCCGGTGATAGGCGCTGTTCCATCGCAGTTCGCGGGCGAAGCCGCGGGGTGTGGTGTTCTCGTCGATGTAGGCGAGCTCGACGCCGGCCATCTCCGCGAAGTCTTCGAGATGCTCACGGGTCAGGGCCGTGGAGAGCACCGTGTGGTGGGGGCCGCCGGCGGTGAGCCACGACGAGGCCGAGGTGCGCAGGTCGGGGCGGGGCGCCCAGACCGCTCGGGCGACGGGAAGCGCGGGCAGGTCCTCGAGCGGTTCGACCACGTCGATCGCGTTGCCCACCAGGCGGAACCGATCGCCCATGTCGGCCATGCCGACGACGAGGCCCGCTCCGGGGGTGGCGTCGAAGACAAGCCGGACCGGGTCCTCGCGGGCGCCGATGCCGAGCGGGTGGATCTCGAGGCGGGGTCGGTTCGCGGTGATGGAGGGGCAGACCTCGAGCATGTGGGCGCCGAGCACGAGTTGGTGGCCGGGCTCGAGGTGGTACGTGTAGTCCTCCATGAAGGAGGTGCCGCCGGGGAGGCCGGCGGCCATCACCTTGAGGGTGCGCAGCAGGACCGAGGTCTTCCAGTCGCCCTCGCCGCCGAAGCCGTAGCCGTCGGCCATCAGCCGCTGCACGGCCAGGCCGGGCAGTTGGCGCAGGCCGCCGAGGTCCTCGAAGTTGGTCGTGAACGCGCCGTAGCCACCCTCGGTGAGGAACTGCCGCAGGGCCAGCTCGATCCGGGCGCCGTAGCGCAGCGACTCGTGCCGCTGCCCACCGGCGCGCAGCTCGGGGCTGACGGCGTAGAGCTCGTCGTACTCCTTGACGAGGGTGTCGACGTGGGAGTCGGCGACGGCGTCCACGACCGCGACGAGGTCGTTGACTCCGTGGGTGTTGACCGAGACGCCGAAGCGCCGTTCGGCCTCGATCTTGTCGCCCTCGGTGACCGCGACACCGCGCATGTTGTCGCCGAAGCGGACCAGCCGGAGCCTGCGCACCTCGGCGAGCGCGACGGCCGCGCGAGCCCAGACCGCGACCGCCGCGACGGTTTCCGGGTCGGAGACGTGGCCGGCCACGGTCTTGCGTACGACCCCGAGGCGGGACTGGATGTAGCCGAACTCACGGTCGCCGTGCGCGGCCTGGTTCAGGTTCATGAAGTCCATGTCGATGGTGCGCCACGGCAGGTCGCGATTCGCCTGGGTGTGCAGGTGCAGCAGCGGCTTCTGCAGGCGCTCCAGGCCCGAGATCCACATCTTCGCCGGAGAGAAGGTGTGCATCCACGCGATGACCCCGACGCACGCGTCGTCGCTGCTGGCCTCGAGCATGACGCGGCGGATCGCGTCGGCGTCGGTGAGCACCGGCTTGGCGACGACCGCGGCGACGATCGCCCCGTCGGCCGCGAGTGCGTCGGAGATCAGCTTCGACTGCTGGGCGACCTGGTCGAGGACGTCGTCCCCGTACAGGCCCTGGCTGCCGGTGAGGAACCAGATCTGGGGGTGGGCGTTCATCGGATGGCGTTTCCCTTCTGCTCCGAGCGCTGCTCGCCGGTGGTGCCGTGGTCGACGTGCGATCGCCCGGCGACCGGCAACCACACGCGCATGGTGGACGGACCGCGCTCGGCCCAGTCGTGGTATGGGATGAGCGGCACGTCGAACGAGGTGGAGGGTGCCGGCTCTAGTGAACGCTCGGCGTAGGGCCAGGCGAGATCGTCCGGCGGCCCCGCCGCCGTCACGACGAGGCACGCCAGTGGTCGGCCGTCGTGGTCCTCGACGGGGGCGGTGTCGTCGATGCGGACGTCCGCGACGTCGGTGACGGCGCCGTGGCTGACGGCGTCCAGGTCGACGGACTCGAGGCAGTACACCTCGGGTCCCCGTTCGACGGCGACACAGCCGCGTACCGCGTCGATGCGGGGGTCGGGGTGGGTCAGGCGTGGGCGCATCGGCAGGACCAGCTCGACCACGTCCCCGGTGCGGAACGCGTGGCGCACGCTGGCCCAGCCCGGGGCGGCGTGTGTGGTGCTGACCTCGCCGGCGGCCCTGGTCACCACCAGTCGGGCCCCGTCGGCCCAGTGCGGGACGCGGACCGACAGGGTCCACGGGTCGGCGGCGTCGCGGGTCGGGGTGAGGCGCACGGATCCGCGGCGGGGATAGTCGGTCTGCACGTCGAGGGCGACGAGTTCCCCGTTGTCCAACCGGGTCTGGATGCGGCAGTCGGCGAACTGGTGGATCTGGACGCCCTGGGTGTCGGCGGTGGCGACCAGCGCGTCGAGGCTGGCGAACGTGCGGGCCACGTTCGGGGGGCAGCACGAGACCCCGAACCAGGGGGCCCGGAGGGAGGACTCGGCACGCAGTGAGGCGGTGTCGGGGTCCGGAACGGATCCGGGGGTGCGCTGGTGCAGGGTGTTGGCGTAGTAGAAGGCGGTCCCGGACGCCGAGGGGGACGTGGCGACCACGTTGTACAAGGTGCGCTCGATGAGGTCGCCGTAGCGCGTGTCGCCGCGGGCCAGCAGCAGGCGCCAGCTGAACATGATCGAGGCGATACCGGCGCAGGTCTCGGAGTATGCCCGGTCCGGTGGGAGCACCCAGTCCTCGCCGAAGGCTTCGTCCTGGTGGTGGGAGCCCTGGCCACCGGTGATGTACGTACGCCGGGCCACCGTGTTGTCCCACTGGGTGACCAGCGCGGAGAGCAGGTCCTCGTCGCCGGTGTCGACCGCGACGTCGACCGCTCCGGCGGCCAGGTAGTTGGCCCGCACGGCGTGCCCACGCAGCACGGTGGCCTGGCGCACCGGGGCGTCGTCCTGGAAGTACTGCGGGCCCCACTCGATTGGGCGCAGGGTGCCGGTGCCGCGACGGGCGACGAACAGTTGCGCCTGCCGCAGGTAGCGCTGCTCGCCGGTGACGCGCGCCAGTTCCGCGAGGCCGACCTCGATCTCGGCGTGCCCGCACACGCTCTGGACACCCTTCGGGCCGAAGACCTCGCAGACCAGGTCAGCGGCGCGGCGGGCGACGGCCAGCAGACCGTCGTCGGCGTCCGGCCGGGTACGGGCTCTGGCCACGGCGGCCTGGCACAGGTGGCCGAGGCAGTACAGCTCGTGGCCCCACTCCAGGTCGGACCAGCGCGGTGCCTGCCCGGGCCGGCCGAAGTTGGTGTTCAGGTACCCGTCGGGTTCCTGGGCCCGTTCCACCCGGCCGACCAGGTCGCGGAAGGTGGCTTCCAGTTCGCCGTCGCCGGTCCGGCCGATCTCCCAGGCCAGCGCCTCCAGGTACTTGTAGATCTCGGAGTCGGAGAACTCGCGCCCGCGTCGGTCGGCGGGCAGGGAGCCGGCGGCGGCGAGGTCAAAGTTCCGGCTCCAGCCCGCACGCTCGAGCCAGCGACCGATGTGTGCCAGCGTGTGCCGGTGGTTGACCGACTGGCGCTCGGCCCAGAAGCCGCCGGTGATACGAACCTCGTCCAGGCCCAGTGGGCGCAGTCGTCCGGTCCTCGGTGCGGCGGGGACGATCCCGGCCCGATGGTGGGCGGTCCTTGGTTCGGTGCTGGTCATCGTGGGGTTCATCCTTTGAAGGCGCCGGACATGAAGCCGCGGACGTAGTGACGTTGCAGGAGCAGGAACAGGACGATGCAGGGCAGGGCCAGCACGACGACGCCGGCTTCGGTGGCCCCGTAGTCGATGACGCCCTGCACCTGCACCCGCAGGTTGGAGACGGCCAGCGGCAGGGTGAACTTGTCCGAGTCGTTGATCAGGATCAGCGGGGCCATGAAGTCGTTCCACGCCGTCAGGAAGGCGAAGAGGCCGACGGTGATCAGCCCGGGCTTGACCGCGGGCAGCAGCACCCGCCACAGCGCGGCCCAGGAGGAGCAGCCGTCGACGAGGGCGGCCTCGTCCAGCTCGCGGGGGATGGCCTCGAACGAGATCCGCATCATGAAGGTGGAGAACGGCAGCTGGAACATCGTCAGGACCAGGGCCACGCCGAGCAGCGAGTCCTGCAGGTTCAGCTGGGTCAGCAGGACGTACAGCGGGATCAGCATGGTCGCGTAGGGCACCATGAGGATCGCCAGCGTGACCAGGAACAGGACGTTCTTGCCGGGAAAGTTGAACCGGGCGAACGCGTACCCGCCCAGCAGGGAGATCGCCAGGGTGAGCGCCACGGTGGTGAGCGAGACGAAAGCCGAGTTGGCGAGGTACTGCCAGATGCCGGCCTGGTAGTGGGCCAGCGTGCGGTAGTTGCCGAAGCCCCAGCCATCGGTCTGGTTGGTGCCGGGGTGCGGCGCGACGGAGGCGAACGCCGTCCAGACCAGCGGGAACAGGAAGATGACGGCCAGGCTCCCGGTGAAGATCCAGTACGGTGTGCGCAGCACCAGGCCGCCGATGCTCGTGGTGGGGTGGCGGCGCGCGGGACGGGGCTGTGCCGGCGTCGCGGTGGTGGTGCCGTCCTCCGCCGAGGGCCCGTCGGACCGTCCGCTGTCCGTCGCCCTCGGGGTGTGCGGGCCGGCGGAGATCGGTACGTGGGTGCTCATGACGCTCTCACTTCTCGTCCGGGTTGTGGAAGGCCCGCAGCTGCACGGCATTGATGACGACCAGAGCGATGAGGGCGATGACCGACAGCGCGGCGGCCACGCCCAGGTCGTTCTGCCCCTGGAAGGCCATCGTGTAGATGAGCTGGACGACGGTGATGGTGCTGTTGTCCGGGCCGCCCTTGGTGAGGATGTAGAACTGCTCGAAGGCCAGCAGGGAGCCGGTGACGCACATGATGGTGGTCAGGGCCAGGGTCGGCTTCAGCAGCGGAAGAGTGATCCGTCGGAAGATCTGCCACCGCGACGCCCCGTCGATGCGTGCCGCCTCGTAGATCTCGGCGGGGATGCCCTGCAGGCCCACCAGCATCAGGAGCATGTAGAAGCCGGCAAAGCGCCAGACGATGAGGAAGACCGTGGACAACAGGGCGCCGGTGGGGCTGCCGAGAAACGTCCAGCCGAGGTCGTTCATCAGCTCCGCGGCGGGCCCGGCGATCGGTGAGTAGAGCACGTAGAACAGCAGGGACGCGGAGGCGAGCCCGAGGGCGCTGGGGATGAGGAACGATGCCCGCAGCAGTCCCTTCCATCGGCTGGACTCCTGCACCAGCAGGGCCAGGCCCAGGCCGAGTGTGATGAGCAGGACGGTGGCCAGGGCCGTGTACTTGAGTGTGAAGATCACCGAGTCGGTGAAGAAGCGGTTGTCGAAGACCTTGGTGTAGTTGTCCGGGGCGTTGACGCCCTGGTCGCCGGTGAGCAGCGGCCACCGGGAGAGCGACATCCTGACCACCAGCAGCAGCGGCACGATGAACAGGACCGCTACGAACATCGCGGTGGGTGAGACGTAGAGCCACCCCTTGAGGGCCTGGCCGCGTCGTGTGGGCGATGCCGGGCGAGAGCGCCGGCGTGACCGTCGGTCCCGTCCGGACATCATGGACACACTCATGACGTAGTCCTCCAATGAGACTGCGCGGTGCGGGGGAGCGGAGCACCGCGGTGCCGGGCCCGGACGTCGACGGCACGAGCCCGGCACCATGGTGGGGGTGGACTACTGGGACAGGACCGAGGTGACCTGCTCGTTGTTCGACTGCAGGTTGTCGCCCTCACCGAGGACGTGGCCGCGGACCAGGCTGAGCCACGGGCTGTTCGGGGCGTTGAACGCCTGCTGGAAGTTCAGCGCGAACGGGGTCTGGCCCTTGCCGGCCACCTCGTTGATGGTCACCAGGCGCGGATCCTTGGCGGCGTACTTGTTGCCGGCCAGGTCGTTGCGGGAGACCACGTCGTTGTTCTTGGCCAGCACCTCGACCTGGGCCTCCTCGGACATCATCCAGTTGAGGAAGTTCCAGGCCTGCGCGGCCTTCTCGGAGTCCTTGGAGATGCCGATGCCGTCACCGCCGACGAAGGTGGAGGCCCCGCCGCCGGGTCCCGGAATGCCCGCGACACCGACGTCGAACTTGGTCGACGACAGCAGGGTGGCCGGGTAGAACATCAGGCCCACCTTGCCCTCGGTGAAACCCGCGGTCCAGGTGGCGCCGGTCTCGTCCTTCGACGACGGCAGCACCGCGCCGGACTTCCAGAGATCGCGCCAGACGTCGAAGACCTTCTTGCTCTGGTCGTCGGTGAACTTGGCCTGCGTCCCCTCGTCGTTCATCACCTGGCCGCCGGCGGCCCAGACGCTCGGAAACCAGGTGAAGACGAGACACCCGCCGCAGTTCAGACCGGTGGCGGTGCCGTAGACATCCTTCTTGCCCAGTGCCTGGATCTTCTTGGCGGCGTCGGCGTACTCCTCGAGGGTGGCCGGCGGCTTGGCCGGGTCAAGTCCGGCCTCGGTGAACAGCGCCTTGTTCCAGAAGAGCATCGACAGGTCCAGCACGAACGGCAGGACATGTTCCTTGCCGTCGGCCGTGCCCGCGCTGAGGTGGCCCTTGTTGACCGAGTCCTTGAAGCTCAGGCCGTCGACGTTGGCGCTGATGTCCCGGAACAGGCCCTGCTTCACCCAGTTTGGCACGTAGACGATGTCCGCGGCGAACAGGTCCGGCAGACCCTTCGACCCGGCCGCGGCACCGACCTTGGCGACGTAGTCGTCGTTGGGAACGACGGTGAGAGAGACCTGGTTCTTGTGGCTCTTGTTGTATGCCTCGACCAGAAGCTTGGCCTGCTTCTCCAGGGGCGCTCGCGTCCACAGGGTGAGTTGGCTGCCGTCATCGGTGCCGTCCGGTGCGACACTGACCGCCGCGCCCGGGCCCGCGTCGCTCCCGCCGCCACATGCGGCCAGCGCGAGGACGGCCGCGCTGAGGCCGGCTGCCGCGACGGTACGTAGACCGCCCCGACGGTGGAACATCTTCATCGCTACTCCTTCGCCCATCTTCGAGCGGGAGCCGCTGCACGGCCCCGGTGGTGGTGTGGTGAGAACCTGCCGTGTTACACGTGTCGCTGGTATGACCGGTGCGAATCGTCGCCGACGAGATGCGGCCACATCCGCCGTCCTGCGGGAGATCGCGTGACGGGCGGTGATCGCCCCCACTACGAAAAGACCGAAATCCTTTTCTGTTTCGTGTAAAGTAGTGGCCGGCGTCACCCCCCGTCAAGCACCGGTGCGAGGTCTTGGCGCAGGAGATCGAGCCCACGGGGAGCTGTGGGCGACAGCGGTGGAGGAGAGTGCATGGCTGGCAAGGACCATGTCGGGGGCGGCAAGGCGGTGACCCTGACGGACGTGGCACGGATCGCCGGCGTCTCCGTGGCCACGGCCTCGAAGGCCCTCAACGGGCGCAGTCAGGTCGCCGCCCACACCCGGGCCCGGGTGGTGCAGGCGGCCGAACAGTTGTCCTTCGTTCCCAACACGCTCGCGCAGGGCCTGCTGGTCGGCCGTACGGGCACCGTCGGCCTGCTCACCAGCGATCTCCAGGGCCGGTTCGTCATCCCCATTCTGATGGGTGCCGAGGACGCCTTCGGCGCGGGCCGGGTGAACGTCTTCCTGTGTGACGCGCGCGGGGACACCATCCGCGAGCAGCACCAGCTCAAGGCGCTGTTGAGCCGGCGGGTCGACGGGCTGATCGTGGTGGGCAGCCGGACCGACTCGCGTCCGTCGGTCGGCCGCGACCTCCCGGTACCCGTCGTGTACGTCTACGCCCCGTCGGAAGACCCGGAGGACCTGTCGCTCGTCCCTGACAACGTGGCGGCCGGTCGGCTCGCCGTCGAACACCTCATCAGCTGCGGGCGGCGCCGGATCGCGCACGTGACCGGTGACCCCTCCTACGCGGCCGCCCAGGACCGGGTCAAGGGCGCGCTGGAGGCACTCGGCGCCGCCGGCCTGGAACTGGTGGGTGAGGTGATGTACTCCGAATGGTCCGAGCGCTGGGGTCGCGACGCCTCCGCGGTGCTGCTCGAACGGTACCCCGACATCGACGCGGTGCTGTGTGGCTCCGACCAGATCGCGAGAGGCGCCCTGGACACGGCGCGTGACCAGGGGAGGAAGGTGCCGAACGACATCGCGGTCATCGGGTTCGACAACTGGGACGAGATGGTGACCAACTCCCGACCGGAACTGACCAGCATCGACCCCAACCTGCAGTTGCTCGGCAGGTCCGCGGCCCAGCGCGTGTTCGCCGCCCTCGACGGCGAGGAACTGGGCACGGGCGTGCACTCCCAGGCGCCCCGCCTGGTCATCCGGGGCTCCACGGTGGCCCGCCAGTGAGCTGAGGACGTCACCTACCGAGCCCGCTTCCGGTGGCGCCTGCCGCCGGGGCGGCTCCACCGCCGTTGGCACGGGCATGCTCGGCGCCGGCGTCCGCCGTCCGGGCGGCGGCGGAGTTCCAGGTCACTTTCCGGAGGCGCTGCCTGGCTGTCCGAAACCTTTTCGGGGATCGCGCCGACACGCCAGTCGCAGCAGTGCCGAATTGGCCTTGTTTGGCATCTTGCCGAAAAGGTTTTCGTGCGCGAAGGTGGGCGCTAGTGGCCTGGGTCACGTGACAAGGCACCACCGCCACCGCCGCTCGACGTCCGGCCCGGACGCCGTCGGGAACAGAGGCCGCCACCCCCACCACACCGCCATCCGGAGGAAGACCATGATCAGTAGACGTAAGAGGAGAGGGCCCGTCTGGGCGGCGGTGGCCGCGCTGGTGGTGGGCACAGTGGTCGGCGTACCGTCCGCGGCCCACGCCGACAGTCCGATCCTGCCCGGCAATGAGAGCGACGTCGGGGTCTACACCAACGGACAGAGCCACGTCATGGAGATCGGCGAACCGACCTACAGCAACGCCGGCGAGGTCGCCGCGCAGCTCGCCCCCGGGGTGCCGTTCACCGCCGGCAACATGCACCAGTCGATCTTCGAGAAGGACCTCGCCGCCGGCGGCACGGACTACTACCTCGACCGGGTGCTCGGCGTCCGCGGCACGCTCGGGTCGGCGGTGCTGATGACCAGGGGCCGCTCCCTCTACCTGCGCGGTGCGAGCAACAACAACTTCACCGTCATGGGCTTCGCCGGCAGCACGTACGTCGGCGGCCCCAACAACCTCGGCAACCTGTACACCGTCACCGTGCCCGGGCAGACCGTCACCGAGGTCAGCGCGAGCCGGTTCAACGCGCCCAGCCACGCCAGGAGCCGGTACACGATCGGCACCACCGGAGTCACCGCGGACCTGACGAAGTTCATCACTTACGACAACGTCGCGGTCACCGCCATCGACTTCACCAACCCCGGCAGCGCGGCGACGACGTTCACCGTGCGCGCCGCCTCGCCACTGGCCACCCAGGCCGGAAAGAGCGCGGCCGAGCTCACCGGCACCCGTACGATCACCAGCGGTTCCAACAACGGCCTCGTCGACACCCCGTGGAACACCGTCACCATCGACCTCACCGGCGCGGACTTCGCCCGTAACGGCACCAACCTCGACCGCCAGGTCACCGTGCCCGCCGGGGGCTCGCTGTCGGTGTCGGTGGTTGGCGCCGTCTCCTCGGCCACGCTGCCCGAGACGGTCAAGAGCTACCAGGAGTACGCCGCGCTGTCGCCGGCCGATGCCGTGCGCACCGGCGTCACCGAGTTCAACCGCCGCTGGGCGCAGGACGTCCCGTACATCGACGTCCCCGACCCCGCCCTGGAGAAGGCCATCGTCTACCGCTGGTGGGGCGAGCGATACAACAGCCTGGACGCCAACGCGCCCGGTTACGCCTACCAGTACCCGACCACGGTGGAGGGCTCCAACCTCTACCAGAACGCCATCGCGCTGACCCAGCCGATGCACCTGCAGGACACCAAGTGGCTGCGCACGCCGTACCTGCCGTACGGCCAGATCCTCAACATCGGCGAGCTGTCCGGCTCGTCGGCCTTCCTGGACAGCCCCGGCCACACCAGCTGGAACAACCACTACTCGCAGTACATCGGCACCGCCGGGCTCGAGGCGTACAACGTGCACGGCGGCGGTAAGGAGATCGCGCGCAAGTTCGCCGGCTACTTCGAGGGCGACGGCGTCGGCCAGCTCGAGCACTACGACGGCAACGACAACAAGCTCATCGCCTACGACACCAACTACATGCCGGGCAACGACGCCGACGCGATCTCGTTCGGCTTCCCGAAGGCCAACGCCGGCGCAGCGGGCGCGCGGACCATCGAACGCCCGGAGTCGGCGTACGTGTGGGGCGCCTTCGACGCGGCCCGGCAGCTGTACCAGATCTCCGGCGCAGACCAGGCCAAGGTCGACGCGATGGCCGGCCAGGCCGACGGGATCCGCAACTCGATCCTGAGCCGCCTGTGGAGCCCCGACATGCGGATGTTCCTGGCCGGCACGTCGTACGGGGCCACCAGCGCGGCCAGCTCCAACGGCCGGCCCAACCCGTTGCCCACGTCGGCCCGTAACCTGATCCCGGCCAAGGAATCGAACCTCTACGATGTCTACGCCCAGAACCTCATCCCGCAAGACCAGTGGCAGAAGTACGTCGACGGGTACCGCTTCCTGACCTACGGCGACAACTTCCCGATCTTCCCGTTCTACACCGCCAACCAGTACGACCGGGCCGCCTACGGCATCGGCGGCTCCAACAACTTCTCCAACATCAACTTCACCGTGCAGTACCGTGGCGTCCGCTCGGGGCTGCGCCACTACGACCCGGAGCAGAAGTACATCACCCCGGCCTACGCCAAGCGCCTGCTGGACTGGATGGCCTGGAGCATCTACCCGAACGCGGACCTGCGGGCCCCGAACCAGGCGGAGTACTACTCCAACTGGAACCCGACCGCGAAGACCTACAACCGCAACAACCCGAACCACGTGATGCTCGGGAACATGAACTACATCTTCGTCGAGGACATGGCCGGCCTCCAGCCGCGCTCCGACGACAAGATCGAGTTGTGGCCGATCAAGTTCGGCTACGACCACTTCATGGCCAACAACCTGCGCTACCACGGGCACGACGTCACGATCGTCTGGGACCCCGACGGCAGCAGGTACGGCCTCGGCGCCGGCTACAGCCTGTTCGTCGACGGCGAGAAGAAGGTCAGCACCGACAAACTCGGCAAGCTCACCTACGACCCGAACAGCAACGACGTCCAGGTCGAATCCGGTCTGAGCGTCACCTTCAAGGCCGGCAGTGGGACCAGCTTCGCGAGCGCGGTGAACACCACTATCCAGGACGACCGCGTCGTCGAATACCTCAAGACGGCCGGTGTCGACCTCACCCAGAGCGCGCCGAACCTGGCGACGGGCGCCACGCTGAGCTCGTCGTACAGTCAGCAGGGTGCCCGGCCGACCCCGTGGCGGCAGTTCCACACGCCCGGCTGGAGCACCACCTCGATGAACTACACCCCGGGCGCGACAAAGGAGACCGAGCGGCCGGTGTCGCTGGCCGCCGTGACCGACGGCGTCACCGCCAACGAGCCGTACTGGGGCAACTACGGCACCACGGAGAAGAACGGCTACGTCCAGCTCGACCTCGGGTCGGCCAAGTCATTCGACAACGTCAAGGTGACCTTCGTCAGCGACCGTCAGGCCGGCGGATACCGCGAACCCGCACGCTGGTGGGTCCAGGTGCCCGACGGACACGGCGGCTGGAAGGAGGTGCCGAACCAGTTCAAGAACCCGACCGTCCCGGCGGCTAAGTTCAACGAGGCGCTGTTCAAGACCGTGACGTCGGACAAGGTGCGCATCGCGTTCACGAACAGCCCGGGCCTCTACACGGCCATCGCCGAGATCCAGGTGTTCCACTCGGGCCGCGACGTGCCGCCGGTGTCCAACCAGGCGCCTGTGGTCACCGCCGTCCGCGACGGATCGGCGGACGGCAACCTCTCCACCACCCTGGTGGGTGCGGCCTCCGACGACGGCATTCCCTACGACGCCGAGCTGACCTTCGGCTGGGAGACCGTCTCCGCGCCGCAGGGAGCGGGAGTGATCTTCTCCGACCCCAAGGCGCTGAGGACCCGGGTGACCGGCACCGTCCCCGGTGACTACGTGTTCCGGATCGTCGCCCACGACGGCGAGAAGCGGTCGGAGGCGAGCGTGGCGGTAGCCCTCACCAGGCGGGCGACCTCCGCCGAGTTCGGCTCGTCCGCGACGATCACCACCAGCGGTACCGCGTCCTGGGAGAACCACCAGCGGGTCAACGAGGTCAGCACCCCGAGCAGCTCGAACCCGGGCGCCGGCAACGGTTGGGGCAACTGGGGCCAGCCGGCGAACGGCACCAGTGTCGCGAACACGGCATGGATCCAGTACCGGTGGGACGCACCGGTGCGGCTCTCGTCCACCGACATCTACTGGTACGACGACAACGGCGGCACCCGACGACCGACGGCGACCACGTACGCCATCGAGAGCTCCACGAACGGCACCACCTGGACGCCGGTCACCCTCACCGGTGGGTCGACGTACGCCGGTGGGCTGGCCGTCAACGCCTACAACAGGTTCAACTTCCAGCCGATGACGACCAGCTACCTGCGCATCCGCATCTGGGGCGTGCAGAGCGGCGGTGCGGGCACGGGCGTGCTGCGCTGGCGCGCCAACGGCGAGACCGTCGAGTCGGTGCGCACGCCGGTGCTGATCCGAACCGGTGTGGGCCAGGTGCCGACCCTGCCGAGCACGCTCGACGCGGTCTACGCCAGTGGCGCTCGGGGCAGCGTCGCGTTCAACTGGCAGCAGATCACGCCCGAGATGGTCGCCGAGCCCAACGTCGATCCGTTCGCGGTCTACGGCACCAACGACGCGTACGGCCTGATCGCCGAGGCCCGCGTGTACGTGCGGCCGGAGATGTCCACCGGCGGCATCTCGATCCAGGGCGCTGAGACGTTCCAGCAGAGCGTGCAGGTGGGCGAGCTGCCCTACCTGCCTAGCAAGGTGGAGGTGTCGTACAACGACGGCTCCCGGGACAACCAGGCCATCGGTGTCGACTGGGACTTCGACGAGAGCGTCGTCGACACCCCCGGCGTGTACACCGTCGTCGGTGACCTGATCCTGCCCGACTACGTCAGCGAGGCCGGCACCACCCGCACGACGCTGACCCTCACCGTCGGCACGGACACGGTGGCTCCGACGACAACGCTGACCTGGTCGCCGGCGGAACCGGATGGCGACAACGGGTGGTACACCAGCGTGCCGTCCTTCACGCTGACCGCGAAGGACGCGTTCGCCGTGGCCGGCACGCAGTACCGCCTCGACGGCGGTCAGTGGACGGCATACCCGGGCACCCCGGTCCTCGTCGACCAGCAGGGCACCCACCGGGTGGAGTTCCGCTCGACCGACACCAGCAACAACGTCGAGGAGGTGAAGACGGCCACCGTCAAGGTCGACACGGTCGCGCCGACGGCCACGTTCAGCTCGACGGTCGGCGGCGGGTACTTCGGGTCGGTCCCGCCGGCGCCGACGTGCACCGCGAGCGACGCCACCTCCGGTCCCGCCGGCTGCGTCGTGACCGGCTACCGCACGGACGTCGGCACGCACACGCTCACCGCGACGGCGACCGACGCCGCGGGCAACGTGGGTACGGCAACCCAGACGTACACGGTGCTGCCGTGGACGCTGAGGGGCTTCCACGCCCCGGTCGGCATGGACGGACTCGTCAACCTGGTCAAGGGCGGCAGCACGGTGCCCTTGAAGTTCGAGGTCTACTCGGGCGCCACCGAGCTGGCCGATCCGGCGCTGGTCACGATGACGGCCAAGCAGGTCACCTGCACCGCCGGCGCGCAGACCGACGAGATCGAGGCGGGCGCCAGCGGCGCCACGTCGCTGAGGTACGACCCGACAGCCGGCCAGTTCGTCTACAACTGGAAGACCCCGGCCACGCCCGGCGCCTGCTACTCGGTCATCGCCACGACGCGTGACGGGTCGAGCCTGACGGCGCTGTTCAAGGTGAAGTAACGGTCGATGATCGCGACGGAGGGGCTGCATTCGCGGCCCCTCCGTCGCATGCCGGCGGCGGTCTCGGCCGCGTACGTCGGGGCCGACCTCGTCATGCAACGAATGGTTGCGTGTGCCGACCCTTTCCGGCTAAGGTGATGCGCAACCAAACGTTGCGGAAGGTGGCCGGCATGGAGCACGGAACGATCGAGCGGGAGATCCACATCGACGCCTCACCCGAGGTCGTCTTCGACGTGGTGAGCAGTCCCGAGCACCTACGCGAGTGGTGGCCGGACGAGGCGGAGTACCCGGCCGTGCCCGGGGGAGCGGGCCGGATCGGCTTCGGAGACCCCGCGCAGGGCGGCATCTGGGTGCAGTTCCAGGTCGTCGACGCCGTGCCGCCCCGCCTGTTCTCCTTCCGCTGGACCCACGAGGAGGGGCAGGCCGCCGCCCCCGGCAACTCGTACCTGGTCGTCTTCGAGCTGGAACCCGCGGGGACCGGGACGCTGCTGCGGATGACCGAGCGCGGCTTCCGCGAGCGCGGCTGGGACGAGGCGAAGATCGCCGCCGAGTACGCCGAGCACGTCACCGGCTGGGACTACTACCTGCCCCGGCTGCCCACGTACGCCGCGAAGGTCGGAGCGGGCGCGTGAGCACCCTGGTCGACGACGACCTCTGGTCGGCCGTCGGCGACCCGACCCGGCGCCGGATGCTCGACCTGCTGCTGCGCGAGGGCAGCGGAACGGCGACCAGCCTGAGCGGGCACCTGCCGGTGACCCGGCAGGCGGTGGCGAAGCACCTCGCCGTGCTCGACCGGGTCGGCCTGGTGCGCGCCACCACCGCCGGCCGCGAGAAGCAGTTCCGCGTCGACCAGACCCAGCTCGCCCGAGCCGTGGCGCAACTCGCCGACGTCGGCGCCGCCTGGGACTCCCGCCTGCGCCGCATCAAGCGCATCGCCGAAACCATCCAGCGCGACAAGGACGCGAAGAACGGCACCGACAACCAGCAGTAGAGAGGAACACCCGAATGGTAGACATCCTGCACCGCATCGGCGTCGAACGCTCCTCGCCCGAGCAGGTGTACGCGGCACTCACCACCCTGGACGGACTGTCCGGCTGGTGGACCGAGAAGACAACGGGGGAGACCGACCTCGGCGGTGTGATCGAGTTCCGGTTCGGGCCGGGCGGGTTCGACATGAAGATCCTCGAACTCGACCCCGGCCGCCTCGTCCGCTGGGAGGTCGTGGACGGGCCGCCGGAATGGATCGGCACCACCGTACGGTGGGAGCTGCGCCAGGACGCCGACTGGACGATCGTGCTGTTCCGGCACGAGGGCTGGCGCGAGCCGGTGGAGTTCATGCACCACTGCAGCACCAAGTGGGCGGTCTACCTGCTGAGCCTCAAGCAACTGCTGGAGACCGGGCAGGGCGCGCCCGATCCGCGCGACGTGCGGATCAGCGACTGGCACTGACCCGGAGGCACCGCTGAGGCTGAGTGTCGCGGGCAGAACTGTCACACCCGGCGGACATGGTGGGCGACGGACGGACGGAGAAAGGTGAGCATCGTCATTCCGCGCCACCAGCCCATGGAAAGGGCGTAGGCCATGGTCGTCAAAGGAGAACTGCAGTGACATATCCCGCGCCGCAGTACGTCGGGGCCACCGGGGAAACCAACGCGACGTACCGCCCGGCGGACACCGAACCCGAGTTGCGCCACGCCAACGAGGGCGGGGCGCACTACCTGGCCACCGGCGCCACGACGAACGGCCAGTTCGGCCTCTACCGCTGGGACATGGGCCCGACGCCCAGCGGCCCGGCACCGCACTTCCACCGCAGCATCTCCGAGTCGTTCTTCATCCTGGCCGGCTCGGTACGCATCTACGACGGCAGACGCTGGATCGACACCGCGCCCGGCGATTTCGTGCATGTGCCCGAGGGCGCGGTGCACGCGTTCCGCAACGAGTCCGGCGAACCCGCCTCGATGCTGCTGCACTTCGCGCCGGGCGCCCCTCGAGAGGGCTACTTCGAGGGGCTGGCCGGGCTGGCGACCATGACCGAGGAGGAACGAACCGAGTTCTTCCTTCGCCACGACACATACTGGCTCTGAGCTGACGTGTGCCCGTGCGGCGGCCGACGGACATGCCCGTCGGCCGCCGCACGAGGCCGTGCCGCGGCCCCCGTTCTCTGACCGCTCACGCCGGTTGGCCTGCGTCGATCGGGCGATCCAGCAGGCCGACATGATGCGCCTGGTAGTGCCAGCGGCCGTCGCGAAAGACGAGCACGTCCGTGGCGACCCCGCGCAGCTCGAAACGCGCGCCGTTGACGACCCCTTGCTCGGCCCACTCGTACGAGCACACCGCGACGTCCCCGTGCTCGCGTACCTCCAGCGCAGTGACCGACCAGTGCTGAATCGATGCCTCCGCGAGGAATGCCTCGGCCATCACCAGCAGCGGCTCACGACCCACCGTCCGGCCCTCCGGCCCGCCCGTGGAGATGTGATCCGGAAGCGTTGCCGCCGCGATCGAGGCAAGGTCTCCCGCCTGCATCGCCTGCCACCAGGAGGTGACCGCAGCGGCCGCCGATGGGCGGCTGCTGTTGACGGTGTCCGGGTTGCTCAAGGTGTCGTCCCTCTCAGAGTCGATATGGCGTGGGGGTACCGGGCCATCCGCAGCCGCTCCCACTCGATGGGGCAGCCGGAGTCCGGGGTCACTCCTTCGAGTTCGGCGAGCGCCGACAGGAGGACCTGCCGACGGTGCGCCGAGAAGGTCACCACGTGGGCGACCGCCCCGCCGAAGGTGAATGTCTGCGGTGGGTCGCACAGCGCGTCGATGAAGGCGTCGTCCCACTCGCCGCGTTCCCGGATGCCCTGCACCAGTCCACGGAACTGGGCGCTGGACGTCGCATGCCGGGCCCGGAGAGCGCCGACGCTGCGGTCGGGTTCATCCGGCAGCGGGTGGCCCATCATGGCCGCGGTCCACACTTCCTTGGTCCAGACAAGCCGGTCCAGCATGGCGCGTACCGTCTGCTCGGGTCCGTCGAAGGCCAGCACGACGTGGCCGGGTCTGATCTCCCGGTCGAGCGTCGCGGCCGGCAGCGACGCGGCCCGCTCGATCAGTTGGTCGGTCAACCACCGATCGTGGTCGAGCAGGCGGTCGGTGAGGTCCATCGCGCCACTTTCTTCACCAGTCGCCGGGAGACGCACTCCATCGGGTGGATGGAAGTGCACCCCGTTCGGGGCACCGATGCGGAAATCGCGCCCGGACGCCTGGAAGCCGCTCGGGCTGATGCCGTGAGCGCGGCTGAAAGCGCGGGAGAACGACTCGGTCCAGTCGTACCCGGCGCGCAAGCCCGCCTCGGTGACGCTCATGCCGTGGCTCAGTTGCCATGCCGCCCGTTCCAACAGCAGCCGCCGGCGTAACGCGCCGGGCGCCTCCCGCACTCCGGCGCTGACGAGACGGTCGAAGTGGAAGCGGCTCAGGTGTACCCGGTCCGCCGCCGCAGGGCCGTCTGGCTCTGCGCCGAGCGTGTCGACGATGGCGTCGAGCAACTGCCGAAGGCGGTCCGGTCGGATGAGGGTTGGCACAGGAGGATTCTGTCGCTGACGGGGGCCGCTCCACCTGACAGTCCTTGCGCAATCCGCACATCAGCTGAGGGCCGAGCGGCGCCGCGAGCCCCGGCATCGAGCAGGACCGGTGCCAGCCCACCGAGCGCCGCGACGGCCTGGTCAGGCTTCGGTGGACCGGGTGTGCGACAGAGCGACGGCGGTGCCGGTCACCGCGATCCCGGTTCCGGCCTGGGCGGGTATCCGTATCGTCAGCCGGCTCGGCCGGCCCATGTCCTGCCCCTGCCGAACGGTGACCGTCGCGGGCGGCCGCACCAGGCGCATCTCGCGCAGGTAGCCGCCCAGGGCCGCGGCCGCCGCGCCGGTCGCGGCGTCCTCGACGACGCCGCCGGGCGGGAACGGGTTGCGCGCGTGGAACACCAGCGGGGACTCGCGGTGCACCAGGTTGATGGTCGTCCAGTCATGCTGGGCCATCAGGCTGGCCAATGCGGGCATGTCGTAGTCCAGGTCGGCCAGGCGTTGCCGGCTCGCGGCGGCTACGACGGGATGCCAGGCCCCGGCGAAGGCGACCCGCGGCGGCAGCGCCCCGTCGAGGTCGTCCCGCACCCAGCAAAGCGCGTCGAGCAGCGCCGCGAGATCGCCGTCGGCGATGGGTCTGGTCCGCGGTTCGACGCTGATCAGGGTGGCGGTGACAGTGCCGTCGGCGAGCACCGTGGTGGAGACCTCGACCAGGCCGGCGCGGGTGTTCAGGAGCAGCACCCCCGGACCGTGCCGCTCGGCGTGGGCGACAGCCGACGCGATGGTCGCGTGGCCGCAGAACGGAACCTCGGCCTTCGGGCTGAAATAGCGCACCGTGAAATGCGAGTGCCGGCCCGGCACCAGGAAGGCCGTTTCGGAGTACCCGACATCGGCCGCCACCCGCTGCATCTCCGCCTCGCCGATGCCGGTGGCATCCAGCACCACACCGGCGGGGTTGCCGCCGGCCGGGTCGGCGCTGAACGCGGCGTATCGCAGGATCTCCATGAGGACGGATTCTAGGCGGGCGGCCCGGGCTGGCAGGTCACCCGGAGGAGGGCAGCCGTCATGCGGCGGCTGCCAGCAGCGTTCGGCGGCGGGCGTAGGCACGCGGCTGAGCCGATCGCGGCGGCCAGCGCCCTGGTGCGCCGGCCGCGCCCTCCCAGAGCGTCCCCACGTCCCTCAACGGGTACGCCAACTGCGGGTTGATCGCGCTGCTGGCCGTCGGCAGGTGGTAGAAGCCGTCGCCGTCCCAGGTTGTCAGCCGAGGCCGACAGCCGCTGCCCGCAGGTGGTCCAGGAAACGCGTGGCCGCCGGCGCCGGTGTCCTGGCCCGTACCGTCGCCGTGAAGATCTGCCGTACCGACTCGTCGTCGGGGTGCAGGCGGAGCAGGGCGATGTCCGGTGGGGTGCCGCGCACCGCCAGTGCTGGGACCAGAGCCACCCCCAGTCCAGCGGCGACGCACCCCAGCCTGCCGGTCCAGTCGGCCGCGACGATGTCGACGCGTGGCGTGAAGCCCGCGGGCAGGCTGGCGCGGAGCAGACTGTTCTCCGCGGTGGCCGAGCCCACGACGAACGCGTCCTCGGCGAGCTCCGCGAGGCGCACGGTGCGGCGGCGCGCGAGTCGGTGGTCGCGTGCGACCGCGACCAGGAGCCGCTCGTCGAGCAGATGTCGCAGGTCGAAGCGTTCGCGGTCCAGTTCGTCGGTGGGCGAGGCGCTGACCACGGCCACGTCCGCCTCCTCCGCGAGCAGGCGCTCCAACAGCCGCGGGGTCACGCCCTCGACCAGCGACAGCCCGATTTTTGGGTACGCCGCGCGGAACGATGCCATCGCCCGGGGCACGAGCGCCGCGACCGCGGTCGGGAAGGCGCCCACGCGGAGCCGGCCCCGGCCGAGTCCGCGCAGGTCATCGAGGTCACGCCGGGCGGCGGCGAGGCGGTCGAGGACCGCTTCGGCGTGCGGGAGCAGCGCGTGGCCCGCCGCGGTGAGGGCAACGCCGCGGGGAAGCCGGTCGAACAGCTTCGCGCCGACGTCGGCCTCGAGCGCGGCGATCTGACGGGACACCGCCGACTGGGTGAAGCCCAGGGCGCGGGCGGCGGTCGTGATCGAGCCCTGCCCGGCGACGGCGCGGAACACGTCCAGCAGCTGAGTGTCCATGGGGTTGGAATGCTAGCCACGCATGGCAGGTATGCGAAACATTCGCTGGCGGCATCGATGATGGCCGCCTAGCGTTACCGGCGTGAAGATCATCGCGGTCCTCGGAACCGGACACATGGGTACGCCCATCGCGCGCCGCCTCCTCGCCGCGGGCCACCACGTCACGGTGTGGAACCGCAGCCCGGCGCGGGCGGAACCGCTGGCCGCGGACGGCGCGGCGGTGGCCACGAGCCCGGCCCGCGCGGTCAACGGCGCCGACGTCGTCATCGTCATGCTCACCGACGCCGGCGCGGTCCAGGCGGTGCTGTTCGGACCGGACGGCGCCGCCACCGCGTTGCGTCCGGGCACGGTGGTGGTGCAGATGTCGACCATCGGGCCGGACGAGGTCCGGGCGGTCGCCGGTCGTCTCCCGGCCAGCGTGTCGTTCCTCGACGCCCCCGTCGCCGGCAGCGTCAACGCCGCCGAGACCGGCACCCTGGCGATCTTCGCGGGCGGCGCCGCCGACGCCGTGGCGAGCGCGGCTCCGGTGCTGGAACAGCTCGGTACGGTCCGCCACTGCGGCCCGATCGGCGCCGGAGCGGCCGTCAAGCTCGTCGCGAACACGGGCCTGGTGACGGCGGTCGCCGGGCTGCGGGACGCGCTGGCCGTCGCCGGGGCGCTCGGCGTCGACCGGCAAACCGCCCTCGAGGTGCTCGGACGTGGACCCCTCGCCGGAGCTGTTCAACGCGCCGGAGCGCCGGGTGCGTCGTTCGCGGTCGCGTTGGCGGCGAAGGACGCCCGGCTGGCACTGCGCCGCTCGGCGTCGTCTCCCGCCCTCGAGGCAGCCCTCCACCTGATGCGAGCCGCGCCCGACCAGGACGCGGACATCTCCTCCCTCGTCTTTGCCGACTCCGTGAAGGACTCCTGATGAACCTCACCCTGGACAATCCCGCATCCGTCGCGGCCCCGTTCGGCGACCGCTTCGCCCACGTCGCCCGCCTCGACATCGGCGACGGCGCGCTGCTGATGCTCGCCGGACAGGTCGCCGTCGACGACGACGGCGAGGTCGTCGCTCCCGGAGACGCCGCCGCTCAGGCCGAGCGGATCTTCGAGATCGTGCGCGGCGTGCTCGCGGCGCACGGCGCGAGCTTCGACGACGTGCTGCACATCCGTACCTTCATGACGGACCTGGGCGACCTTCCCGCGTACGGGGCCGTCCGGCGTCCCCTCTTCCCGGGCACGCCGCCGCCGGCAAGCACCACGGTCGAGGTCGGCAGGCTCTTTCTGGCGGGCGCCGTGCTCGAGGTCGAGGTAACGGCCGTGGCTCGGTCCGCCGCAGAACACTAGCGACACTCGTCGTCGTCATCGGTTCTGGAGGGCCTTGACGTTGTCGCCGAAGGTCCACCCCTTCGCCCCGTCCCAGTTGATCGACCAGGTCATCAGGCCTTTGAGGCCGCCCTGGTACGTGTTCCACGCCTGGGCCACCTGGCTCGGTGACAGGTACCCGCCACCGGCGCCCGCCTGGGCGGGCAGCCCTGGGACCTGGCGGTCGAACGGCACCCGGATGGTGACGCCCTGCACGACCAGGCCGGCGTTGAGGCAGTTGGTCTGCGCGGTGAAGCCCTGGACGGTGCCGGCCGGGTAGGAGTCGCCGGCGCAGCCGTACATGCTGCCGTTGTAGTACTGCATGTTCAGCCACCAGAGCCGGCCGTTGTCGGCGTACTTCTTGATGACCGGCAGGTAGGCACCCCAGATGGAACCGTAGGTCACGCTGCCACCGGTGACGTACGCGGTCTCCGGTGCCATGGTGAGCCCGAAGGTCCTCTGGTCCACCCTGAATAAACGAACTGGTCTTTCGCAACTGATGCCGCGTCCGGTGGCGAAGCCGAGGATGCGATCTTCGCCGCTGTTGAGGGCTGGCACAACACCCGAGGTGTCCACAAAGGTTTTGACCGGTAATCCCCGGACGAGTAAGAGGCGGCCTGACGCAGCCATCGAGTTCAGCAGAAATCGGGGAAACCTCAGGCAGGCGCGAAGTTATGGTCGTCGCACTTCTCGCCGGTGGTCCCAGAACGCATTTCCTGTGTCGCCTTCCGTTCGCGGAGAACACGTCGGGCAACCGCTTCGGCGCCAGATGTCTGCGGCCGGCCGGGCGAATTATTGTGCGAGAGCCGGCCTGATGCTCTGCTGCCGGGTTGACGCCACCGTGGCCCCGGGTGACGACACCAGGTCGAGGGGCTGGCCAGAGCATCCCCGGACCCTTCCCCAGCCGTATCGCGGACCGGACGCTGGTCGTCGTTCGACGGCCGCGGCGCGGTCTGCGGGGTGCGCCCCAATTTTTTGATGGATCGACCGCCCCGACCGACGGCGTGGTGAAGGTGATCAGCGAGTAGTGCCGCGTCGGCGCAAACGTCCCTATTTGACCCTGCTCTGCTGTGAATTCGCTGATAGCTAAGCGGTGTTGCTTCGCCCGGTCCGCCAAGGCCGGGCCCGGGTCGATCTATTGATCACCGCCCGAACGTGTGCTTAGGTGGCGGGCACGATCTGCCGTCCACCTTGGAGGAATTCTCGTGCGCCGAGCAATTACGTCATCGCCAAGAAGTCGAGCCAAGCGCCACCTCGCGGTCGCGGCCGCGGCACTCATGGGCGTGTCAGGCGTAGCGGTGGTAGCAGCCGGGCCGGCAGCGGCTCAGCCCCTCGAGTCTCACTGCGGAAACGAAACAGGCAACAAATCGATCGAGGGTTTCATCAGTCATGAGGACCTCCGGCGGAGCCTCCAGCAGATCGAACAATCGAGCAGCGGCAAGGTGAGCGTCGACGTCGCGGGCTACTCGAACCAGGGCCGCGAAATCTGGACCGCCCGGGTTGGCGAGGGCGACACCGTTGTCCTGATCCAGAGCCAGATCCATGGCAACGAAATGCACGGCACGGCGGCCCTGCTTGACCTCCTCCGCAAGCTCGGCAACAACTCCGAGCGATCCACGGCGATCCGCAAGGCGGTCACCGTCGTCGCCGTACCGAAGATCAACCCCGACGGTGGCGAGTTGGACACCAGGCAGAACGCGCGAGCCTGGGCCGACGTCGTTGCTGACTTCCCGCAGCTCGCCGGTGCACGGCCAGCCTGGAACTACAGTTCCCGAGTTGGCGGGTTCGACGTGAACCGCGACTTCAATCCCAACCTCGACTACGTTCCCCAGCCGGGCGACTTCCCGGGTAACAGCGCCTCCGTCGGCTGGTACATCACCCCGGAAGCGCAGACCGCCCGTGAGGTGTACCGCTCGCTGGAGCAGGAGTTCGGAACCGTCGACGTCTTCGCCGACCTGCACAACCAGGCGGCCTGCTACACCGGCGTCGGGATGGACGACTTCACCAGCTTGTCGATCTCCGGGCGCTTCATCTCGGACCCCGCTCAGCATGGCAACTGGCCCAAGTTCAACTACGACGCGTCCCGCCGGGTCAACGTCGCGGCATACGACGCACTCCAGTCCGGTAACTCGCCGCAGAGCAAGGTGACGCTCTACCCGCAGGACACCAACCTGCCCGGCACCGCGCTCGGTTCGTTCGCTCTGCGCGGCAGCGCGACGATCCTGTTCGAGACGCGTGGACAGACCCAGTCCTGGGGCCAGAAGCAGCACGGCATGCTGGCCAAGCAGGTCGAGGATGGTCTGGTCGGCATCATCGGCTCGATCACCGACGGGACGCTGGATGATATCGACCCCGCGCAGTACGAGCTCATCCCCGAGCGGATGAACGTCCCGCGTAGCTGACAGGTGGGTACCGACGTCGCCCCGGCCATCACGGCCGGGACGACGTCGGCCCAGCCCCGACGGACAGGTGCTGCTGCTGCCCAGCGAGCTATGGCGGCGTTGCCGGTTGTGGAAGATCTCCAGGGCTGCGCGCATCTGGGACCGCACGCCGAGCAAGCACCACCGGTCCAGATGGCCAACCAGATGGGCATGGTGTTGTCCAGGCTCGCGTGCAGCATCCGCATCTCCAATCCTGAAGACACGGCGGCCTTCGCGCTCGTCGGAACGGCCGAGCGCGTCAGGACTGCGCGCTGGTTCGGCAGGCGTCGCGCCAGAGCCTCGAGTTCCTTCGGTGGCCCTGGCACCGGCCGACGATCCTGCGTCCCCATCGGGAGGACGGTGCGGCTCAGATCCAAGGTAGCGGATCGACTGGTCGGCCGCCGAGACGTACCTCGAAGTGCAGGTGGGGACCTGTGGAGGCGCCGGTCGATCCGACCAGTCCGATGACCTGGCCGGCGCGGATGCGCTGACCGGGCGACACCATCAGTTTGGACTGATGGCCGTAGCACGTGGACAGCCGCTGCCCGTCAGCCCTGCCGTGGTCGATGCAGGTGTAGTTGCCATAGCCGCCATACCAGCCGGTGCGCGACACACGGCCGGCCGCGGCCGCGCGGATCGGGGTACCAATCGGGGCGGCGAGATCCACACCCGAGTGCAGCTGCCACACCTGGTAGTACGGGTCGAAACGGGTGCCGTACCTGCTGGTGAGCCGTCCCGACAGTGGACGCCCGAGCGGGCCCCCGCCGACCCTGGCGACGGTGCGGGCGGGTGCCGTTACGGCGGGCACCGGGCGGATGCGGCGGTTGATGTCCTGCCGCAGCCGCGCCTCCTGCGTCCGGCGGCGGATGAGTTCGGCCTGGCCGGAGGTGATCGCGCCGGACAGGGCGACAGCGCGACCGGTGGGGGTGTCCACCACATCCGCGGAGTCCGCCACGGCCAAGGGCGGCGCATCCGCATTCCCGCCGGCGGTCAGGGTCGTCAGCAGTTGCAGCACCGGGTCCGGCCCGCGCTGCACTTTGGTGAGGTCATCGCGGGTCCGAGCGAGAATGTTCTCCAGGTACTGAATCCGGTGCTGGACGTCGCTGAGCTCGGCGACCTGGCGGGCCTGTGGGGTGACGGCGGCGTCCACCGGCGGCTGCGGATACAGGTCGGCGCCGGGATCGCCAGCGATGAGCGCAGGGGCCGATCCGGGGCTCACGATCGGCCCGTCGTTGCCGGGCGGGGCCGGGACGCCCGCCCGCGGTAGCTTGCCGGCGGTCGGGGGAGTAGTCGCGGGTGACGCAGTCGGTCGGGTCGATGCAGTGGCCGACGGGACGGGCGGCGGCTTCACCGTCGGCGACTTGATGGGCGGCAGCGTCACCTTCGGCGGTTTGACCGGTGGCAACGGCAGGGTCAGCGACGGACTCGGCAGGGCCGGCAGGGTAGTCAGGGTAGGCAGGGGCGGCAGGGTAGGCAGGGGCGGCAGGGTCGGCAGGGGACCCTGCACAGATGAGCTTTGTGCCCCGGCGGTCGCCGCCCCGGCATCCAGGCAGAAGGATGTCACCATCAGCGTCGCCCCGGCGACGGCCGCCAGCGTGGCCTGCCTCCACCACCCTTCGCTCATGACGTACTCCTGCCGTCGACCCCGTTCCCGTCCCTCTGCTACATCGGATCCTGGTGCCTGGTCGTTACAGCCGGCCGGGGGGTGGAAGGCCGTGACGCCGCCGCAGCCGTCGACGCGTCAGCAGGGTGCCCGCCGCAACCGCGCCGACCACCACCGCCGCAACGGCCGGCATCCGCAGCGACCGTCCGGGCGGCCGGACCTCACTGGCCACGGCCGGCGACTCCAACGGTGGCTCCGTGGCCGTGGCCGGCGAGCCCGGGAGCAGATAGGCGTTGCTGGCGATTTGGGGATCCGTCGCGGTGGACTCCGCCGAAGTGACACCGACCCGGTTGCGGACCACCGTGCCCGGCGGCACACCCGGGCGGATGCGCCCGGTGATCGTGATCCGCGGCACCGCTGCGGCGGCACCCAGGAGCAGGTCACCGAGGTCGCAGACGACGATACGAGGGGATGCTGCACACCGACCCGGCTCGGCTTGGGCGATGACACCGTCGAGATCAGCCGTGGTGGTGAACGTAACCCGCGTCGCCGTGAGGGTGCCCCTGCCGGAGATCGTGACGGTGTGGGTCACCCCCTGCGCGGGAAGCGCGCCGAACGGTGTCGACGTCAGCACCGGCGTGGCGTCCACCGCAGGGGCCGGTGGCGGCGCCGGGGCAGCCACGGCCACGGCGCCCATCATGCCCGCTACCGACGCGGCGACAGACTCCCACATTCCCACACTGTAAGCCGACCGACCCACGATCGCCCCCGGCCAGGTGCACCTTCGTGCTCAGCCGTACTCTCCGCGACCCCAGCCGCCCGCGCCACGAGCCTGATCCCACCGTCACCAAGCATCCGGGCCTCGGCCCCCATCAGCAGACGCCGCCGCTCACCCAGATGCGGGAACAACACCTGGAACTTCGGAGGGCCCAGCCGTGTTGCGAAAGCTTGGTGATCGCCGATATTGAACATAGATAGGTGTGACACACACACTCCCAGAGGAGGCCCCTCATGCCTCGAACCACCCCCCTCCTGATCGCCGGCGTCCTTGCGGCCGCGCTCGTCGCGCCGGTCGCGCCGGTGCAGGCGAGCAACCCGCTCGCCCCGATATCCAGTTCACTGGCGCGGACGCTGACGACAGCCTCCGGCACGATCCCGGTGTTCGTGCACGGCACGAGCATCGGCGCCGCCCGGCAGGCGGTCGCCGACACCGGCCTCAAACTCCTCACAACCTGGAACAAGATCGGCGTCGCGGTTGCGCGCGGCACCGCCGGGCAGATCGCGGCCGTTCGCGGTCACGCCGGTGTGACGTACGTCGAAGGTGACCAGCCGCTGCGGCTGCACCTGTCGACCTCGAACGTGGCCACCCGAGGCGAGCAGGCGCGCGCCGAGCTGCGCGACGGGCAGGGACGGCCGGTCGACGGCCGCGGTGTGTCGGCGGCGATCATCGACACGGGCGTGGACGGTACGCACCCGTTCTTCCGCACCGCTGACGGTTCCAGTGCAGTGAGGCGCAACCTGAAGAACATCTGCGGCCCGCTCACCGACCTGGGTCTGCCGGTCCCGCTCCCCAACGACTCGTGCTTCCTCGACTTGACCGCGACCAACGACACCGACACGCTGTCGGCCGGCGGGCACGGCACGCACGTGGCGGGGATCGTCGCCGGGCGGGACACGACGCTCACCGACGGCACCCGGCTGCACGGCGCTGCCCCTGGCACCACGCTGATCAGCCTGTCGGTTGGCGCGGGATTGAGCATCTTCGGTGCGGACAGTGCGCTGAACTGGGTGCTCGAGCATCACCAGAACCCGTGCGCGGGCTGCCCGCCGATCAAGGTGAGCAACAACTCGTACGGGCCCAGCGGCGGTGGGGCGTTCGATCCGAACTCGGCGACCGTCAAGTTCCAGCGGGCGCTGGCCGCGGAGGGTGTCGTCACCGTGTGGGCGGCCGGCAACGACGGCCCGGACAACAGCGCCACCAACCCTGCGGGTCAGGACCCCACTCCGGGCATTGTCATGGTCGCCTCCTACGACGACCGCGGCACCGGCACCCGCGACGGTGGCGTGTCCACGTTCTCCAGCCGCGGCGCGGCGGGGCACCCGGAGACCTACCCGGACGTCTCGGCACCCGGATCGAACATCACCTCGGCCTGCCGGCCGTACCTGCCGATCTGCTCGACCGGTCTGGACCCGCAGAACGGCCCCGGGCCGCTGGACGTCGGCACGTTCAACACCATCAGCGGAACCTCGATGGCAACTCCGCATGTCGTGGGCATCGTGACCCAACTGTTCCAGGTCGCGCCGAACGCGACCCCGGCCCAGATCGAGGACGCACTCAAGGCCACCGCGTACAAGTTCACGGACGGCGCGCCGTACCAGACCGTCGGGCCCTACACCATCGCAGTCGACAAGGGAACGGGCCTCGTCGACGTGTACGCCGCCGCGGTACGGCTGGGAGCGACACCCGCCTGACGGCCGATCGACCCACCGGCGCAGCAGCGAGTTCAGCCGGCGCCATCACCGGACACGATCGACGACCAGGACCGCTACGAAACGTACGCCGCGGCGTTCATGAGGTAGTACCGGGGACGACTCCTCGCCACCGACGAGGCGCCGGAGGCGGTCGGAGGGTGCCCTGGTCGCTCATCGCCACCGTAGTCCTGGTGCGGTCAGTGTCGGTTACAGGTGTACGTGGCCGCGCGGCCCGAACGCCTTGACCAGGCTGCGTTCGTTCCATAGGGCGGCGCGAACGTCGTTGCGGGTGGTGCCGGCTACGCGCAGTCCGATGGACATCTCGGCGGCGGATAGCACCTGAGCGTGTGCGCCCCACATGGCGGCAACGGCGTCGGCTGGTCGGCCGCGGACCGGAGGGACATTCCCAGGCTTCGGATGACCTCGGAACACGTGTGGTCTCGTCGCCCGGCTCGGGCGGTCCGGGCGACGAGAGGCCGGCCTGGCCGGGTGCCGTCAGTGGAGCGTGCGGAAGAAACTCGCGCACGTCGCCGACGAGGAGGTTGGGTGCTGCCGGGCGGCGAAGTGGCCGCCGCGGCTGAACTCGGTCCAGTGCACCCCGTTGTGGTCGCGGTGGGTCCCGCTGCCGCCTGGACGAGCCCCGGCTGCGGCGGCTGGCCGACGCCCTAAACGAGGGGCCAGCCGCGCACGGGTTCGGCGAGGACCAGCGGTGGACCCTGGCGCGGGTGTCGGATCTGATCGCTCGGATGTTCCGCACCCGGTACACGCTGCGCGGCACCTCGTATCTGCTGCACCGCATCGGCTGGTCGGTGCAGGTCCCGGCGCACCGGCCCGTCGAGCCTGACGTGGCGGCGGTCGCGACGTGGCGGCAGGAGGTGTGGCCGGCGGGAAAACGGTAGCGGCGCAGCGCGACGCGTGGATCTGCTTCGAGGACGAGGGTTGATGATCAGCCCGAGCGCGGCGTCCGCCACGCAGTCGTCCAGCACGTCCGGCGTGTTCGACGCAGCGATGCCGCGTCAGGCTTGCAGGAGCCCACGCATGACCCGTAGTCCCGCCTTGCGGTGCGACGTCCCGGTCTTGCCGGCGGGTGCCGTGCCGGGGGCCGACCAGCGGGATCCGGAACACCGTCCGTGGCCCAGGGCCGGTTCAGCGTCGGTCGAGCTCCGACTGGAGTCGTTGGATCAGGGTCTTTCGGCCCTTTCCGTCGCGCTCGGCGCGCAGGGCCGCCTTCAGCTGAGCGGTGTCCAGGTCGCGGACGTGCCGGGTGGCCTCGGCGACCGGCAGTTCGGTGAGTGACACGGCCGCGGCGGCGTCGCGGCGCGCCCGGCTGGCCGGCCCGGTGTTCGGGACGTACTGCCGGCCGGATCTCGACTCCTTGCGCTTGCGGGCGTCGGTGGCGCGTTGCTGCTCGGGGGAGAGCTCCTTCCACGCCTGCTCGGGGAGGTAGCGGTCGGTCTCGCCGTCGTGGCGGGCCCGGGTGGTGCCCTTGCGGGTCTGCCACTTCTGCTCGCCCCAGTGCTGCAGGGACTGCTGGCGCTCGTCCTTGGGACCCTGGTAGCCGCCGCCGCGCTTCTGGTACTCCTTGGTGAGCAGCTGGGACTTGCGCGCCGACCATTGTCCGGGCCGGCCGCCCCGGTCAGACGCCGTGATCTCTTCCTTCAACTGTTCCCGCAGCTCGGGCTTTGTGTAACGCGCCATGCCCGGCGGGTACCCCCTGCCGCGCGGCGTACGCACCGGGCGCGGTGTCCGAGTGGGCAGTTCGGCTCGGCTGCGCCCATTTGCACGCTGTGCGGCCAGCGGCCGCGTTTGTGCGGTTCCCGAGGCGGACCTGCCGCCCAGGTGGGGTTGATCGACGACGGCGTCACGGGCCGATGCCCAGGACGGTGCAGCGAACCGCTTCTCACGCAGGTCACGCCAGGGCGGTCCAGCGCCCCATCGCGTACGTCACTTGACGGACACGGCCGGCGGCCGGTGGCTGCCCCGAAACCCGGTGGCCGGGCCGGAGCGCCGCTTGACCCGCCGCAGCCGCGGACAGCCGCGCCGAACCAGGCCCAGTCACTGCTGCAACCGCATCTGCCAACCCACTACAGTTACCGGACGTGGCCGACCGGCCACCACAGGATCGGATGGCTCGATTCGGAAGGGGCGTCAGTGGCGGTCGCAGCGGTACCGATGCGGGTGGGCGGCAGGGAACTTCTCGTCGAGGTGGTCCAGGTCGCCGGTTCCGAGCCGACCTCCCGCACCGACGCCGCCCGCGAGCGTGTGGTCGACGCCTTCGACCGGGCCAGGGACGCCATCGTGGCGGTGGCCACCTCCACGATGGAGACCGCGGACGAACTGACCCGCCGGGCGGCAAGCCCGGAGGGCATCGAGGTCGAGTTCGGAATCAAGTTCTCCGTGCAAGGCAACGTCATCGTGGCGGGCGGATCCGGCGAGGCGACCCTGACGGTACGGCTGACGTACGCCGTCGGGGCGCGTCGACAGCCCGAGATCCCGCCGCCGAATCGCGACCAGGCCGCGGCACGCGACTGAGGCGCCGGTGAGCGCCGACCCGCGGGTACCCGGCTTCCTCGGCCGCATTCTGTCCGGCGAACAGGGTGAGCCGACCGGCACCTGCTTCCAGATCGCGCCCGGGATCCTGGCAACCGCCTGGCACGTCATCGACTCGGTCCGGGCCGGTGAGCAGGGCCAGCCGGTCTGGGTCGATCCGCTGGCGGGTGGCGCGGCGGTACCGGGCCGGACGGTCCGGATCGATCCGGTGCACGACCTCGCCCTGGTGCGGATCGAGGGCGCACTTCCCCAGTCGGTGGAGGCGCTGGCGCCCACCGACAGCGAGCCGCAACGGTCGCCGGTGATCGTCACCGGCGTCGTCGAACTGAACGACCCGGCGCACACGCACCGGTTCCTCGACGCCAGCGGCACGATGGAGGGCGGCACCACCCGAGACGACCAGATCCCCCTCGGGCGGATGCAATCCCCGTCGGTCCTGCGCGGCATGAGCGGTGCTCCCGTCCGGCGTCAGGGCGACGGCGCGGTGGTCGGTGTCGTCTCCGCCCGGTACAACTCCGCCGACGGCTGGGCCAGGGACTCGGTCTGGCTGGCTCGGATCGAGAACCTGTTGCCGCTGCTGTCCGGGCTGGCGGAGCCGCCGGTGCGGCGCAGCGCGTGGACCGGCGACGTCATCGACCTGACGCTGGACGTCGAGAAGGACCAGGTACGGCTCACCGGCGCCGGGATCGCCCTGTCCGCTGCCCATCCGGGGGAGAGCCCCCTACTACGTGCGGCGGTGGATCGGTGGTGCCGGCACCGGAACCACCTGGCCGGGTCGCGTCAACCCGCACCGGCATCCGCCGAGGTGGAGATCTCCGAGACGGAGCACGTCGGCCGGCTCCTGGCCTCGTCCTTCCTCCCCGGATCCCTCGCAACGGAACTCGCGGCGGCGCTCGCGGCAGCCCGGTCCCGGCGGGTTCCGCTGCGCCTCGGGATCCGGGCCGCCGGCGAGTTGGGCCACCTGCCCTGGGAGACCCTGTGGCTGCCCGGCGAGGACCGGCCCGTCGTACTCGACGGACTCGTCCGGCTGTACCGGCGAACCGAAGCGGCGACAGTGCCACCTTCCGCCGGGCCGCTGCGGATCCTGGTGGCGATCTCGTCACCGCTCCAAGGCCGCGAGGGACCGCTCGACCACGAACGGGAACTGCGCAACGTCCTCAAGGCGGTGCGCGGAGCCCGAGCCGGGCGGGCCGAGGTGCGGATCGTGCACTTCGCCACCACGTCCGCGATCCGTGAGGCGTTACGCCAATGGCCGGCGCACGTACTGCACCTGTCCGGACACGGCGGACCGGGATCGTTCGTGTTCGAGAACGACAAGGGCGAGGCCCGACCGCTGACCGCCCGGCAGTTCGTCGACGAGGCGATCCCACCCGGGCGGATGCCACCGGTTGTCGCCTTGGCCGCCTGTCACACCGACGCGGCTACCGCGACCGGTGAGCCGTCGTTCGCGGCACGCCTGCTGGCCAGCGGGGCCGCCGCGGTGATCGCCACGCAGACCGCCATCACCGACATCTACGCGACCCGCGCGTTCGCCCGGATCTATGACCTGTTGGCCTCGACCGCGGACGCCGACGCTGTCGCCGCCGTCACCGAGGCACGCACCGCCGTGCAGCGCGAGCTGGCGCGCGTGGACGATCGGGACCACCGGTTGGCCGAGTTGGACGAGTGGGCCGTCCTCAGCCTGTCGGCGGGCTCCGGATCCGTGCCGCTGCTCGACCCCACCAGCCCGCAGCTCGACTCGTCGCCGCCCGAGGCGAGAGCCGGCGTTCTCCGTCGGGAGACCGGAGAGGTGGTCGGCCGCCGCTGGGAGCAGCGCCGGTACCCCGATGAGCTGCGCTCACCAGGCGTGGCCGGCCTGGTGCTGCACGGCCTCGGCGGGGTAGGAAAGACCACTCTCGCCGACGAACTCGTCGCCCGACTGACCGACGCCGACCCGACCCTGGTGGTCGCGGTCGTGGCCCGGCAGACCAGCGCCGAGCAGTTCCTGGATTCCCTGGTCGACGCGTACGCCGGTCGGCTCGGGCCGGCACACCGGCCGCCCTGGGCCGGCGATGCCGTGCTCCGCGCCCTGGCCCGGGCCGGTGACGGCGACCTGACCTGGCGGCAACGGTTCGCGGTGCTGCGTGACCAGGTGCTCCCGCTGGCGCCCACCGTCGTCCTGGTCGACAACTTCGAGGACAACCTCGCCATCGACACGACGGACGCGGCGCGCCCGCTGGCCGACGCCGAACTCGCCGCCCTGCTCGCCGAATTCGCGGCCACCCCGGGCCAGGGACGGCTCCTGTTCACCACCCGATACCGCTTCGTCCTGCCCAACCGGGCCGAGCGGGCGTTGCGGTTCCATGCGCTCGGACCGCTGTCGTACGCGGAGACCCTCAAACTCGTCTGGGCGTTGCCCCAGCTGGACCGACTCGACGAGGCCGGGATCGTGCAGCTCTGGCGGGCCATCGGGGGGCATCCACGCTGCCTGGAGTACGTCGACGCGCTACTGGCGAAGGGACAGGCACGCTTCACCGACGTCCTGCTCCGCCTGGTGGACACCGTGGCCGATCGCCTGCACCGACTCGGCCAGCCCGACGACGACATCGACCGGTACCTGGCCGAGCACGAGTCGCTGGATGCGGCGCTGGCCGAGGCGGCGGCGCTCGCCGCCGACGACGTCCTCCTGGACGACCTGCTCGCCGGGCTGTCACACATTCCGGGAGCGCACCGGCTCCTGCTCGGCGTCAGCGTCTACCGCGTGCCGGTCGACAAGAACGCCCTGCTGTACCAGATCGGCGAGCCGGACAGTTCAGCCGGGGGTACCAAGGAATGGTTCGACAACTACCTTGAGATCGACCGGATCGCCCGTGAGGCCGGGTTCTCGGTGCATGACCTGGATCCAGCACGGCTCAGTGAACCGATCCGAGCCAAGCTCGCTCCGTACCTGGCCTACCGGCCGAAGCCCCGGGCGCGCACCCGATTCGACCTCGAAAAGCTGATCAGTGCGTGCGCCGCATCCAGCCTGATCACGGTCACCGCGACCGGCGAGGACAGACTCGCGTTCATGCACAGGTGGACGGCGAGCGAGATTCAACGCCGCCAGCCTGCCACCGCATGGCGGCAGCTGGTGACCGCCCATCACGCCGCGGCGGCCTACTGGCGGTGGCGGGAATTGTCCTGGCCGCAACCCCTGGACGGGAAGATCGCCGACCTTCGGGAGGCCTACCACCACACGCGAGAGGCCGTACGCCTCGGCGACCCGAACGCGCGATCGGGAGTGGCCCACATCGCCCACCAGCTACAGGACAACCTCGCCAACCGGGGGCGCCGCGCAGAGGCGCTCGTCTACTGTCAACAGGCGGTTGACCTGAAGCGAATGCTGGCCTCGGAGAACCAGCGCGAACACCTCGTCGAGCTGACTGGCTACCTCATCGACCTCGGCAACCGATTGATGGATCTCGGCCGGCTGGACGAGGCACTCGCCGCCGACACCGAGGCGGTGAAGATCCTGCGCCGCATCGCCCCACGAGACCCCGACGCCCTCAACCCCCGCCTCGCGGCGGCGACGGCCAACCTCGCGAGCCGCCTGTCGATGTCCCGTCGGCACGAGGAAGCCCTCACCGCGGCCACGGAAACCGTCAAAATCTATCGTCGGCTGGCCGCCACCGACCCGTCCAGGTTCGCGCCCCGGCTCGGCGGGGCACTCAACAACCTCGGCATCATCAGGTCGGAGCTCGGCCATGACGAGACCGCCCTCGACCTGTGCACCGAAGCCACCACCCTGCTGCGTGACATCGTCGCCGACGACCCTGCCGTCATCGGTCCCATTCTCGCCACCGCCTTGACTGCCCTCAGCAATCACTTCTGTCAGATGCGCCGGTACGACGAGGGCTCGGCCGCCGCCGCCGAGGCCGTCGGCCTGTTCCGCCGACTCATCGAGGCCAACTCCGTGTTCGAACCCGACCTCGCGAAGGCGCTGGGCAGTCTCGGCGTCAACCGGTGGAACCGCGGTGAGCGCCAAGAGGCCCTCGACGCCTTCGTCGAAGCCGTGAGCATCTACCGTCGGCACGTCATCGCCACCCCCCAGGTCTTTCAACCCGCCCTCGCCGACGCTTTGCACACGCTCGGCGACGGCCTCGCGGAATGCGGCCGGAACGACGAGGCGCTCGCCGCCACCACCGAGGCCGTCACCCTGTACCGCCAGCTCGCGGCGATCAACCCGCAGAAATTCCAGGCCATGCTGACCGACGCCCTGACCAGTCTTGACTCGCAGCAGCTCCAACGCGACCGCGACGGCGGGGCCACCGGGTGACTCCGCAGGCTTCGTGGCGCCGGTTTGTCAGCCGCGAATGCAGCAGCAGCGGCTGCTGCTGATCGACACCCACACGCACCGCCGCCTCGAGGCTCCGGTCCCCGCGTTGCCGGTCGGACCGCGCCACGGCAACGCGCGGTCCGACCGGCTGCCGCCTGGTGGCCGGCAGCGCGCCGGCCACCAACGCTACCTCCACCTGCTGGGCGGGCGGCTGGCCACGGTGGGCGGCCCTACCGTGACAGCCAACTCCCGGTGATGGTTGATAACGCTAACAGCAGAAGTTGTCTCCCACGTGGTGTGGTGGTCAGCGGTAGCCGGCGGCCACCACGTTGGCCTGGACGGCGTTCTCGGTCGCGTCGGACGGGTAGCCCGTCACCATGGCACCCTCGTAGAAGGTGCCGGCGCTGAGGTTGGCGCCGCCGCCGGGCTTACAGCAGTCGCCACCGCTGCCCAGGATGATCGCGCCCTGCTTCTTCATCGGGCTGTAGCCGGGCGGCAGCGACCCGTCGTACAGGGTGTAGAGGTTGCCGGACTGCGCGTTGCTGCCCTTGATGGCGAACCGCGAGGTGCCGTTGTTCTTCAGAGTGGCCGTGACGAACTTGCTGGTGAACGCCCGCTGGTTCGGGTTCCAGGACTGGCTGCCGCCGGGGAACAGGCCCCACTCCAGGTCGGCCTGCACCCAGGGGCCGCTGCCCGAGCAGCCGCCGAACCAGCAACTGGTGCTGAAGTTGATCGCGTCCATCGCCCCGGCGGCGTCGGCGCTGCGGGTGGTCTCGCTGTTGCCGTAGTCGAAGCAGCAGCCGCTGTTGACGTGGGTGCCACTGGTCACCATGTACATCCCCTCGGGCGCCGCGCCGGTGGGGACGCCGGTCAGGTGACCGTCCCGCCAGTAACTGTTACCAGGGTTGATGTACAGCGAGTAGGCCTTGGCGCCGCCGACGGTCAACGACTCACTGGTCGCGATGGCCGGCCGGCTGGAGGTGGAGCCGGGGACCTGCGCGGAGCCCTGATACCACAGGTCGTTGCCGCGTCCCGACTGGTCGTAGACCACCGTGATGACGCAGGTCGTGCCGCCGCAGAACGAATCCTGGCCGGCGGCGTCGGCGTAACCGCCCGTGCTCAGCACCCCGATGTTCCGAGTGCCGTTGTCCGAGGAGCGGCGCACCTGGTAGAGGTTGCCGCCGTACGCCGAGAACAGCGCCCGGGTGGTGCTGTGCGCCGCCACGCACGGCGTACCGCCGGCGGCGTAGATGTCGCACGGCCGGCCGCCGGTCGGGGGTGGTGAGGTGGGCGGGGACGTCGGCGTCGTCGACGTGTTCCACTGCTGGTTGGCCTGACCGTTGCAGGTCCACAGGATCAGCTTCGTGCCGTTGGCGGTGCCGGCGCCGTTGGCGTCCAGGCACAGCCCGGACTGCTGGCCGACGATGGTGCCGTTGGTGTTGACGGTCCACTGCTGGTTGGCCTGGCCGTTGCAGTCCCAGATGATCACGGCGGTGCCTGGGCTGGTGCCCTGGCCGTTGGCGTCCAGGCACTTGGTGCCGTACACCGTGAATTGCCTCGCCGACGTGTACGTCCAGGTCTGCGGGGCGGCGCCCGTGCAGTCGTACAACTGGACCTGGGTGCCGTTGGTGGAGCTGCCGTTCGGCACGTCGACGCAGCGGCCGGACTGCACACCCACGATGGAACCCGGCCCGGGGGCGGCGACGGCCACCCGCGCCTGTGTCGCCAGGGCGGTGCCGCCGGCGGCCAGGACGAGGGCCAGGGCCGCGAACAACAGGCGTGCTCGGCCGAATCGAACGGATCGGGGACGGGGGTTGAGCATGGCGGCTCCTCCGATGCGCCGGGCTCCGGGACCGTCTGTGCCGGCACGGAGCCTTACGGGTGGTGAATGGCGATCGATGGGAACGCTGACGCGCGGGGCGTTGTCCGCCGCGGGCGTTGTACTCCGGCCCGAGGCGCGCACGCGCCACGATGCCGGAGGTGCCGGTGGTGGGGCCGACCGGGCATCAGTGTTAGCGCAAACATCGATCAGAATCATTAGAACATAGCGAGGGGCCGGGCACCGGTTCTGAGTTGTCGCCGGGTGATCCGACACCGCATCGTCGCCCCGGGCCGAGGGGCCGAGCCGGCAGAGGGCTGGCGGGCCTGTAGACCATCCACCCCGACGGGTCCTGCCTGCTGCAGGCAGGCGCCGAAGATCGCGGACTGCGGCTGGCCGATGACCACGAGCACGCCCTACGTCAGCCCGGCCCCACTACCGGCCCAAAAACTCCAAGCGCGTCTGACCACAGCGGCTCTCGGGCGTCAACGGCGTCTGATTCCACTCACCACGAAACGGCGTCAGAGGACCTCGGCGCCCGGCACATGCCCTACGCGGCGGCTGCCGGCCTCCCGCCCGCTCCCGGACTGCAGACCCCGCCCAGGGTTTCGCTCGCCCGGATGACCGCGGCCAATTCCGACCCGGCGGCGACCGCGTCCGCCTGTCGGCCGGCCGTCTCCTCGAGCAGGTCCTGGCCGAGGTAGCGGATCAGCACCCCGTAGCGCGCCAGGTAGACCACCACGTCGTTGATGGGGCGTCCGTCGTGGCACGCCAGAAGGATGTACGTCAGCAGTTGGGTAAACAGCGCGTCGACGTACTCGGGCTGGTCCATCCGCCCGGTCTTGACCTCGCCCACGGTGCTACCCATGATCAGGTCGGCGTGTCGATACCCGCCGAGCAGGGCCGGCGCCGGATCAGCCGGCCCGTACGAGCGCAGGGCCTCCCGAAATCCGCCGCAGTAGCTGCGCCAGTAGATGCGCAAGGCCGGACGGGCCCGCCAGAGGTCCAACTGCCCCGTCCGGACCATGACATCCTGCTGTAGCAGGCATTCCACAAGCATGCGTGGCCGTCCAGCTGTTTCCTCCGAAGAACCTGTGCAGGCTGGCCAGGTACGCCCCGGCGGTGAACAGCCGCGCTGGCCGGGCCTCGCCGGTGATCCGCCGCCACTCCGACTCCGCCGCCGGGCCGGTTGACGGTGGGGCGTAGCCAGCCAGGCGCAGCAACCGCTGCCGGTGGACGTCAGTCAGGCAGCCGGTCAGCCTTTCGTACGGCGGTCGTTGCGCGAGGTCCAGGCCGATGACGTGCTCGAAGATCAGACCGAGGAACGACTTGTCGGGTGGGTCGACATCCAACGGCCGTCGGTAGCGCAGCCGGGCGGCGACGTCGGCCAGCAGCCGTTCCCGGTAGGGAAACATGCGGGCCAACCACTGCTCAGCCGTGATGGGACGATGTGGTGCGGGCATGACGCTGCTCCTGACGTGGTGGGAAGGCCCGGCCGTCGGCCGAGTTGATGCCGGCGGCGTGCCGAGAACACGAGAGGGCGGCAGGACCGCCGGCCGACTCCACGAGTCAGAACCGGAAAGAAGTGGTGGCGCCGCAGATGGGGGATGAGGGCCGCGCGCGTCTGATGGCCCTCGGCGTCCTGGCCGGTCAGTGGGCCCGCGCAGTGTGCGGCATTACCCGACAACGGGTGTCACATCGACGGAAGCCTGTCCATCGATGAGTCGGACTCTAGCCACTCTTCGCGCCCGTCCGCAACGGGGCCAGCAATGCCTTCCACGAACGCCACGACGGAGCCGCCGTCTCCGAGCAGGGTGAGCAGGCCGCCCACCTCCGTATGCAGCCGGCGCAGCTCCGCCGCCGTCGGCGCCAACTCGTAGCAGTGGTGGTGCGTCGCGGCCGAGAGTGTCGCCCACGCGTACCCGATCCGGCGGGCGACCGCGGCGCCCGGGCCGAGCCGGCCGCGCAGCATCAGCTGCTTCGCACGATTCTGCTGACATGCGGCGACGGCCGGGCGGACCCGCCGCCAGTAGTCGTCGACGCCGACCTCCAAGGCGAGCCGGATCAGGCAGGCGCAGGCCCGCGGCCACCAGCCGGCGGTTACCGCCGCCGCACCGACCATGCCGGCGCCGCGCAGCAACTGGTCGGCCGCCGCCAGGCAGCGGGCGGCCGTCGGCGCGGTCACGCCAGCACCCCGACCAGCCGGCGGGTGTCGGCGACCAGGCCGGGCAGGTCCGCCGGGTACGCGCCGTGCACACCCTGGCGGCAGGCCTGGTACGCCCGCACCGCCCCACCACCCTGGCGCCGCAGCCAGCCGAGCACGTCGCCGCCGCGCTCCGCGTCGTCGAACACGGCCAGCGCCAGGATCGTGGCCAGCCGGCGGGACGCGTCGACGATGGCCGCCTCGATCTCGTCGTGGCGCACACCGCGGGCCACCCGGGCCCGCCAGATCCGCTGGTGGCAGGCCGCCTCCACCGCCGTACGGCACAACTCCGCCACCACCGGCCCGCGCACCTCGGCCGGCACCTCACCGCTGCGGGCCAGCGCGCCGGCGTCGTCGAGCTGCCGGCTGACCGGGTCGGAGCCGGGACGCAACGTCACCACCGACCGCTCCGCCCGGTGCACCTCCACGATCCGCGCCCCGCCGAGGTCGAGCCGCCGCACCGCGTCGGGCAACCGGCTGTCGTGGGTGAAGACCACCACCTGCCGATCCTCGGCCAGCTCGGCGAGCACTCGGGCCAGACCGTCCACCTTCGACGGATCCATGCTCTGCACCGGGTCGTCCACCACCACGAACCGGAACGGGCTCTCCGGCGCGCAACCGCGTGGCAGGAAGGTGGCCAGCCCGAGAGCCTGCATCTCACCCTGGCTCATCACCCCCAGCGCGGTGCCGTTGTCGGCGCCGTCCACGGCGACCGGAAACACCACCCGCCGCCGCGTGTTCGCCCCCGCCAGGCTCATCACACCCAGCTCGACATTGCTCTCCTGCCGCAGCCGCTCCCAGATCCGCTGCGAGCGCGCCGCGAACGGCCGCAGCCGCTCGTCCCGCACCGCCGCACCGGTCCGCGTCAACCAGGCCCGCGCCGCCTTCACCCGGACCAGCGCCGTCTCCCGCGCCGCCAGGCCGCCCGCCGCGGCCAGCCAGGCCCGCAGCTCGACCGCCGCCGCCCGCCAGCCGGTGTCGCGCTGTCGCAGGAAACCCTCGGCGTACGCGCGCGCCGCGCCGGCCGCCGCCACGACCGCCGGGTACCGCGCCGCCAGGTGGTCGGCCAGATCCGCCGGCCCACCGGGTACGCGCCGCAGCGCCGCCACCGCCTCGGCGAGCGGTCCGACCACCTCGGTCAGCTCGCCGTCCTCGCTCCAGCCGGCCCGCTCCGGCGCCTCCGGCGGGAACGCGATGTCGTCGACCAGGTGGTGCGCCTGGCGGAGCAGGGCGGTGAGCCGGGAGGCGCCGTTCTGCGCGGCCACGCTGCGCTGCCGCAACTCGGCCAGCGACGCCTCCGCCCGCGCCCGCCAACCCCCGTCCAGCGTCCCCGCCCGACACACCGGGCACGGCCCGTCACCACCGTCCTCGTGCTCCTCCAGGGCGAGACGCAGCAACTCCGCCGTGCGCAACGCCGCCCGGGACCGGCCGCCGTCGTACCGGACCGTCTCCACGGCGGCGGCGCGAAGCTGCCCCGCCAGCCGGGCCACCTCGGCCACGTCGGGCAGGGCGAGGTCGGCGAGTTCCCGGCAGCGCCGGACCGCCTCGTCGGGGGTGGCCTCGTCCGGTTCGGCGAGGATCGCCGCCAGCGCCACCAGATCCGCCGCGCCCCGACGGCGTAACAGCACCGTCGCCCGCCGCGCCCGCTCGTCGGCCACCCCGTCCAGCACGGCGGCCAGGGTGGCCCGCTGCGCGCGTACCTCCTTGACGGCCGTCTCGTGCGGCCGGGCGGCGCGCAGCAGACGCCGGTCCGCGTCGGTGATCGCGTCCAGGCCGAGGATCGCGAAGAGCGCGTCGAAGAGCTGGCTCTGCGTGCCCGCGGTGAGCCGGCCCAGCTCGGCGGCGGTGAGGAACGGCCGATACAGCTCCAGCGGGCGGGCCAGCCCCAGCTCGTCGAGGCCACCGTGCCGGCCCCGGTCACTGGTGACGGTGACCTGCGCGTCGGGCAGTTCGGCGCCGGCCGGCCAGGCCCGCGCCACCCGGGTCGGCGTGGCCACCCCGTCCACCCGCAGCTCCACGGCGATCCGGCACGGCTGCGGGGCGTGCAGGTTCCGCCAACCGGACCGCCACACACTGCTCTGCTCCGCCCAGCGAGCGCTGTCTCCGGTGAGCGCCAGCTCCACCGCCTCGGCGAAGCTGGACTTGCCGGAGCCGTTGCGCCCCACCACCAGGGTGAGACCCGGCCCCGGCGCGACGTCGAGAGTGCGCTCCTCGCCGACCCCGCGGAACCCGGCGACGGTCACCGATTTCAACCAGATCCGTCGGCTCGGATCGTCACCGGTGGGGGAGCGGGGGTCCAGCCGGGTCGGCTTACCCGCGAGGGCGGCGGCCAGGTCGTCGTCGCCGGCGAGCGCAGCGAGGACCAGGTCGGCGACGTCGGCCGGTACGGTCTCGTCGTCGGCGAGCCGGTCGAAGACCAGCTCCATCAGGGGCTGCGCGGTGTCGCTCATGGTCGTCTCCCTCAAGTGCGGCGAGTACCGGTAGCGGGCTACCGGGTGGGGCCGATCCAGCCGGTGTGCCGGGGAGCCTGCGGATTCCGGGGAGTGGGCATGGTCGCCTCCGGGGCAGGTGGGGCCGACGGGCCGGCCGGTGGCCGGTCCGCTGGTTCAGCGGGAAGAGATGCGCGGCGGCGGGTCAGCCGCGGGCGGCGCTGATGTGGTGCCAGTCGCGCAGGAACGCGTCGACCAGGGCGTACGCGCGGGCCGACAGGTCAAACGCCTCGGTACGGCGACGGCGGGCCATGTGGGACAGGGCGTCGGCGGCCTCGTTGAGCGGATGACCGCTGTGCCCCTTGACGTGGGCGAACGTCAGGTCGGGTCGGCCGGCCACCTGCCCGGCGAGACGGACCAGGGTGGGCTGCGTCGCCCACCGGCGCTGCCGCAGGTCGTAACCGGCCGGCATCGCGCCCGTGTCACCGGCCTGCCAGCGGTGCAGCCACCGCACCGCCGACAGGCTGTCCACCAGCACCGTCAACCCAACCGGCGGCTCCCCATCGTACGCGGTCAGCAGATAGTCGACCGCCCGCAGCTCGTTGATCAGCACCCGGGACACCCCGGTCGGGTCGAGCCGCCCGGTGCCCCGGCCGAGCAGGCCGTAGCGGCCGTCGCTGACCACGTACCCGATGCCACCCGCGCGGCCCTTCCAGCTCGCGTCGGTCGCGGCGACCAGCGGCGCGGACGTCGACGCCCAGCGGGCCACGCGGCCCCGGCCCCGCTGCGGGTGCTGGATGGCGGGACCGCGGTGCGGCGGATGCGACACGGCGAGCCGGCCGGCGGTGTCGAGGAGTTCGGTGCTGGCGATGAGCTCGTCGTAGCGGGCGGCGGTGAGGGCGAGGGCGACCGCGTCGCCGATGCGCTGGCAGTCGGCGCAGCGGGTGGGCCGGGTGTAGTCGGTGAGGGCGGCGGCCCGGTCGTGCAGGGAAGCAGGGAGCAGGGCCAGGGCGTGGAGGAACTCATCGGAGCGCACGACGCCTCCTGACGTCTCGGGGAAGGGCGGGACTCAGCGAGCCGGGCGCCACTCGCCACACCGCTGGGAACTGAATGCGTAATCGGAGGAACGGATGGTGACCTGCACACGGCGGGCGCCATTGGTGAAGTAGTTGTCGATGATCTCGCCGTTGCTGTCCTGCCGCTCCCAGTAGCAGCTGTCGACGTCGGTGACGACGTAGGTGCCGGGTTTGATCTCCTTGCCGACGCGGAACGTGCCCTCGCCGAAGAGCCGGCCCTGGGCGGCCAGGTCGACATCGACCTGGCCGCGCTTGATTGCCTGCTTCCACCGCTTGGCGTAAGGGTGCGTCGGGCAGAGAACGAGGGCCGCCTTGATCTCAGGTATCTGCTCGGCACTCGCCGCGAAGCCCGACTCGGCGTAGGCATCGTCGGGGTCGATCTCGCCGCACATCTCGTAGAGGACGGCGATGTCGCCCTCGTCGTACTGAGCGGTCTTGAGCGCGGTCTTCTCGATGGCGGTGACGGGAGACACGGAAGAATCGGTGTCGCACGAGACCGTCTTCTCCGCCCACAGTGCGGTGAAGTCGGCTCGGCCCTGAGGGCCGGCGGTGGTGACGGTGAACTGGGTGGTCTCGTCGGAGCCGTCGTCGAGGTAGCAGGTGAGCGTGAACGGTGGCTGCTGCGGGACGTTCTTCGGATCGTCCGGGTAGGGGTCGGCGAGGTCGGAGTAACCGTCACCGTCGCGGTCGGGCTCCGGAGTGGGGCTGATGGTGGGCGAAGGGCTGACCGTGGGGGCGGCGCTTGACGTGGCCGTGGCTACCGCGGTCGGGCTGTCGTCGGTGCCGCACGCAGCGACAGCGAGAGTGACGAGCAGGGCCGCGGCCACCAGAAACGCCGCCGGGCGGGAGCTGAAGTCGGGGCCGGTCTGAGAGCTGCGCAGGCGGTGTGGACGAGGCAGGGACATGACGGGCGTCTCCAGGGTGCGATGAGGTAGGAGTCAGGTGTGACGCCAGACCGCGGTGATGGGCGCGGAGGTTGCTGCACTGCGGATGCGGTGGGTGATCAGGCGGGCGGGATGGCGACGACCTCGACGTCGACGCCCTCGGCGCGCAGTGCCTTCATCGCCTGGTAGAGCGCGACCTGGGCGAAGGTGAAGAGCGAATCCACGGTTAGCGTGCGGCCCGACCTGAGGGCGATGGCGTAGACGACCTTGCGCGGCCGGAAGCTTCCGGGGAGGCCCCGGCCGTTGGGCTGCCGCCCGACCAGGTCGAGGAACCTGACGCGCGCCTCCTCGTCGTAGCGCAACGCCTCGATCGAGGTGATCCCCTGGGCGAAGAGGTGGCTCAGCGGTGAGCTGCCCGAGGCGCGCTTGACGTGGATCAGTTCGTCCTCCGGGCCGAGCAGGTCACACGCCTCGATACCGCGCGGGTGCTGAGCTGTGCGAAGGAGCTTCTTGTCGAGCAGGACGAGCTTGCTGTCGCGCTTGACGACCTCACGGTTGTAGGCGTCCTCGTCGGGCAGATCGTTCGTCCAGGGCGGCAGGACGATCTGGGACGGCCGCTCCAGGATCTGATGGATCTCCTGGCTGAGGAACTCCCGGTGTCGGTCACCGATCTCGTACCACCGGTCCTCGTGCAGCAGCAGGTGGCTGGTGCCATGAGCCACCTCCGCAGTGATCCAGCGGGAGACCCGCGTCGACACCATCTCGTCGTTCCCGCCCGCGTCGGCGTAGAGCGTGACGGTCCCGGTGCGCAAGCCATTCCACCGGTCACCGTCGAGCGCCTGGTTGGTGTGGGCGAGGATGGCGGCCAGGTCCAGCTCCGCGGTCAGGCTCCGCCGCCGCCCGGACTTGGGCACCTGGATCCGGTACGACCCGACGTGCTCGATGTCGGAGACGAGATCGCCGGGCACGGCCAAGCCGAGATCGGGCGGATCGGCCAGCGCCAGCCGCTGGTCAACGGTGCCGGCGAGTTCCGGCATCCGAGGGTCGGACAACGGCACCGGTCGGATCTGCGTGATGAACTCCAGATCGGCCAACGGCGACTCCTGCCGGCACACCCGATCGACCTCCCGGAGGTCTGCGAGGAGCCCCTCGGGCTCCACGCAGAGCGGGATGTGCAGCGCATCGCCACCCTCGACCCTGATCGACCGGCCGGTGCGGCGGCACGCCGTCAGGTTCGGATTGTCCGTGCGACCGGACACCTGGCCGACGATCTCGCCCCACTTGTCGATGCCGTACCTCCAAATGGGCTGACCGCCGGGCACCAGGCTCCGGTCCACCCGACCGCTGGCACCGACCACCCGTCGGCGGACCTGGCGGATCTCGCTCGGCAGCAAGGCCCGCACGGCGAAGGACACACCGAACGTCCGGTCGAACGTCTCATGCTCGACCATGAAGCGGCCCAGGGTGCCGTACGCCAGGGCGTACGCCCGGTCGTCGACGGCGAGGAGCAGCGCGCCGCCGCCGCTGCTGTAACTGAGATCGACGTCCGCGCCGATGAGCCCGGCCAGTACGTCGCACCACCCCGCACGGGCACGCGGCACGGTGCCGTGCACCAGCAGCGCCGGCGCCCCGGCGACCTGTCGAGGCGCCGGCTCGAAGCCGTGCTCCCGCAGGTAATCCGCGTTGAGCGCCGTTACGAGCCCGTCCGCCGTGGGCGGCACGGTGAGTCGGTAGACGGTTGTCGGGTGGGTGCCCGCTGGCGCTGGCGGCAGGGGGCAGTCGAACAGGGCGGGCTGGTTGGGGGAGCGGCGCTGGCGGTCCTTGCGACCGGTGCCGGCACGGTTCGTCGCACTGCGCATGTCGATCTCCTCGCGGAGAGATTCGGGCTGGGGGAGGTGCGGTGCGGACTACGCCGGGGGTGGGCTTCGCGGGTCCCGCCCCCGGCCATGACGACGTCAGCTCAGGGCGACGGTGACGCCGCCGGAGAAGGGCGAGTCGTGCAGCTCGAGCTTGGCGAGCTTGACGTTCTTCGGGATGTCGAAGACGACCACTCCGCTGACCTGGTTGCCGGGGTTGATGTCGTTGAGGAACGTCTCGGCGTTCTCGTTGGCGTAGAGGGCCGCCCCGCCGTCGGCGGAGTATTCGGTGCCGTCGGCCGCGTACGCCTTCTGGCTGCTGCCGTCGAACATCTGCGCTTCCTTGCCGATGTTCTTCACGGTCATGGTGACCAGGCAGAACTGGCCCTGGGCCTTCTGACCGATCGTGCTGTTGCCGATCTTGGCGACGCCGCACTTGGCCGACTTCACCGTGAACTCGAACTTCCCGTCCCGGGCCGGCTGGCCGATCTTCGCGGTCTTGGCGGGCTTGTCCTCGCCCGTGGTGCCGCCGTTGTCACCCGAGCCGCCGGCGTTGTCGGTGGCGCCGGCGCCGCAGCCGAGCGCGACGAGACCGGTGGCGATCAGGGCGAGGGTGGTGAGCTTGCGCATCGATGTCCTCCTGGTGTGAACCGTGGCGGCGTCAATAAGAGCATGAGCCGTGAACACTGTCAACAGACATGATGCTTGACGGGTGTGACACACTTCGGAGGTGCAGGAGACACCGACCATCACGGCGGCAGAGATCGCCCGGCTCGCCGGCGTCGGCCGGGCCGCCGTCAGCAACTGGCGCAAACGGCACGCCGACTTCCCCGCCCCGGTGGCCGGCACCCCGGCCAACCCCGAGTTCGACCTCACCCAGGTCGAGCAGTGGCTCCACACCCAGGGCAAACTCCCCGAGTTGGCCACCGCCGACCGGCTCTGGCGTCACCTCGCAGCCGCCAGCCAGTCACCGGCCGCCGGCCTGGCCGCCGTCGGCGCCCTGCTGCTGGCCCGACAACGCGGCCAGCGCCCCGGCCGCTCAGCCGACCCGCAGCTCAAGCCGCTGCTGCCCGAGATCGACGCCCTCGCCGGCGAACTCGGCACGCAACAGGCCTTCGACGAGCTGTGGCAGCGGTTCTCCGCCCCCGGCCCCGGACGGCTCTTCGCCACCCCCGACGACCTCGCTGACCTGATGGCGGGGCTCGCCGACGTCGGCGGTGGCTCCGTCCTCGACCCGGCCACCGGCTCCGGCGCCACCCTCCGGGCCGCCGCCCGCGCCGGCTGCACCTCGGCACACGGGCAGGAACTCGACCCCGACCTCGGCCGGCTCGCCGGACTTTGGCTGGCCCTGCGGGACGTACCAGGGGAGGTGTGCATCGGGGACTCGCTGCGCGCCGACGCGTTCGCTGGCCGGACCTTCGACGCGGTCATCTGCCACCCGCCGTTCGGGGCGAGCAACTGGGGCGACGAGGAACTCGGGCACGATCCGCGCTGGATCGTCGGCACCACACCCCGCACCGAACCCGAGCTTGCCTGGGTGCAGCACGCCCTCGCCCACCTGCGGGTCGGCGGACACGCCGTGCTGCTGATGCCACCCACCGTCGCCAGCCGCCGCGCCGGCAAACGGATCCGCGCCGAACTGCTGCGCCGAGGCCACCTGCGAGCCGTGATCGCGCTACCGGCCCGGGCGACGGCCGGACACGGCGTACCCCTGCACCTGTGGGTGCTGTGCCGGGCGGCGGCCGACGCGCCGCCACCGGCGCGGGCGCTGCTGGTCGACGCCGCCGGCGGCGACCTGGCCGAGGCAGGGCCGCGGATCCTCCAGACCTGGCGGGCCTTCCTCGCCACACCAGACGCGGAGGTGGGGGAGGCCGGGTTCGCGCGGGCGGTGCCGGTGATCGAGCTGCTCGACGAGGAGGTCGATCTCACCCCCGCGCGCCGGCAACCCGCCGTCGCGGGCCAGACCACCGGCGAACATCTGGTACGCACCCGCGAGCGTCTGGCCGCCGTCGTCGGGGACCTGTCGAAGCTGATGCCGCAGGTCACGCCCGCGCCCGAGGGGCACGAGGGGGAGTTCTTGTCGGTGGGGGAGCTGGCCCGGGCCGGCGCGTTGCAGGTGATCGGACCGGTCCGCGCGCTCCCCGGCGACGACGCCGAGCCGCCGGCCCCTGGGCCGCCGGTGCTCACCGTGCAGGACGTGCTGAACGGGGAGGAGGCGTCCGGCCGGGGCGACGGCCGGCTCGGGCAGGAGATTCCCCTGGCCGTCGGGGACGTGGTGGTGCCGATGATCGCGCGGCAGCTCACCGCCCGGGTGGTCACCGCCGAGGGGGCGCTGCTGGGGCGCAACCTCTATCTGCTGCGGCCGAATCCGGCTGCCTTGGACTCGTGGTTCCTGGCCGGGCAGTTGCGGACATCGGCGAACGAGCGGCAGGCGTCGAGTTTGTCGGGGACGCTGCGGTTCGATGTGCGGCGGGCGCAGGTGCGGCGGTTGGCGCTGGAGGAGCAGCGGGCGCACGGGGAGGCGTTCCGGCGGCTGGAGGCGTTCGAGGCCGCGATGCGGCAGGCGGCGGCACTCGGGGCGGAACTGGTCCAGCTCACCGCCGACGGCCTGGCCAGGGGAGTGATTCGACCGGACGGGCCGGCGCGGTGAGGTCAGACCTCGATGATCGGCCAGTCGTCGCCAAGTACCTTGCGGACCTGGTCGGCCCGGGACGTGACGAGGCCGGCGGCGCTGCTGATCGCTACGAAGGCGGCATGGCCTGCCCCGAGGCGGCCGGTCTGCCGGGCCATGCCTCCGATGACTGGGCAGTCGTCGGCCCGGTCGACGTGCAGGGCAGGCGTGACCACCTGAACGGCGGGGTTGCGGCGCAGCATTCGCAGGAACTCGTGCTCGGTGTGGTCGAGCAGGCTGTACGCCTCGAGCAGGCACACCAGCGGAACGGCGACCGTCTCGCCGGCGTCGGCAGCCTCCACCACCGCCTCGCCGACCGCGTCGACGCTTTGGGCGTAGGCCATCAGCGCGCCGGTGTCGAGCACGTAGACCGGTGCGTTCACGCGGCGCTCTGCCGGTCGAAGTCGGTGCGGACCTCGTCCACCGGGCGGTCCAGCAGCTCCGCGACACGGGCGATAGCGGCCTCGCGCATCTCCGGCGTCACCCGGCGAGCCGCCAACCGTCGCGTCGCACCCTCCGGGTCGTACGGGAACTCGCCGTGGCCGGCAGCCCGCAGCGCGGCCCGCATGTCGTCGGATATCCGACGCCGTCGCAGCGCTTCGGTCACGTACGCGGAAACCTGGCGGGCCGGGAGCGCGTCCAGCTGCTCTGCTACGTCATCAGGTACGGAGATCGTTACACGCCGACTCATACTGCGGAGCCTAGCGAAGTATGAATCGTCCGTCAGCAACGCCCCGCTGACCATCTGCTGATCACACCCACCCGGTGGGGGCTACAACGATGCAGAGCGGCAGTCCATACTCCTTGACTTAAGGCAATCGAAAGGAACCCGGTGAGCACCAAGCACCAAGAGTTGGCCACCTTCATCTGGTCGGTGGCCGACCTGCTCCGCGGCGATTACAAGCAGTCCGAGTACGGCCGGGTCGTCCTCCCGCTCACCGTGCTGCGGCGCCTGGACTGCGTGCTCGAACCGACCAAGGACGCGGTGCTCGCCCGGCACCAACAGCTCAAGGACGCGGGCGTGCAGAACATGGACCCGGTGCTGCGCCGGACCGCCGGGCTGTCGTTCTACAACACCAGCGAGATGTCCTTCCGCCGCCTGCTCGGCGACCAGGACCACGTCGCGCTGAACCTGCGCGCCTACATCGGCGGCTTCTCGCCCGGCGCGGTCGACGTGCTCGACAAGTACGGCTTCGACACCCAGATCAGCCGGCTCGCCGAGGCCGGGCTGCTCTACCAGGTGGTCGCCAAGTTCGCCGACATCGACCTGCACCCCGACGTGGTCTCCAACCACCAGATGGGCTACGTCTTCGAGGAGCTGATCCGCCGCTTCTCCGAAATCAGCAACGAGACCGCCGGTGAGCACTTCACCCCGCGCGAGGTCATCAAGCTGATGGTCAACCTGCTGCTCGCCCCCGACGAGGACGACCTGGTCACCCCCGGCATCGTCAAGAAGGTCTACGACCCGGCCTGCGGCACCGGCGGCATGCTTACCGAGGCCCAGGAACACATCCAGGCGCACAACCCGCACGCCACCGTCGAGGTGTACGGGCAGGAGCTCAACGGCGAGACGTACGCGATCTGCCGCTCCGACATGATGCTAAAGGGCGGCGACCCGACGAAGATCGCCTACGGCAACTCGTTCAGCCAGGACGGCCACGAGGGCGAGCGCTTCGACTACATGCTCGCCAACCCACCGTTCGGGGTGGAGTGGAAGAAGGTCGAGAAGGTCGTCAAGGCCGAGCACACCCGCGGCTTCGCCGGCCGCTTCGGCGCTGGCCTGCCCCGGATCAACGACGGCTCGCTGCTCTTCCTCCAGCACATGATTTCAAAAATGAAACGGCCCGAGGACGGCGGCAGCCGCCTGGCGATCGTCTTCAACGGCTCGCCGCTGTTCACCGGCGCGGCCGGGTCGGGGGAGTCGGAGATCCGCCGCTGGATCCTGGAGAACGACCTCCTCGAAGGCATCGTCGCCCTGCCCGACCAGCTTTTCTACAACACCGGCATCTCCACCTACTTCTGGATCCTCACCAACCGCAAGGAGCTAGCCCGGCGGCGCAAGGTCGTGCTGCTCGACGGCCGCGACTACTGGACCAAGATGCGCAAGAGCCTTGGCGACAAGCGCAAGATGCTCACCGACGAGCACATCGCCTCGCTCACCAAGCTCTACGTGGACGCGCTGTCCATCGCGGACGACCCGGAGCATCCACAGTACGCCAAGGTGAAGGTCTTCAAGACCACCGACTTCGGCTACCAGCGGATTACGGTCGAGCGTCCGCTGAGGCTGCGGTTCGAGGTCACCGAGGAGACGGTCGCGCTGCTCGCTGAGGCGAAGGCGGTGCTCAGGTACGTCGAGCGGGAGTCGCTGCTGGCAGCGGCGAAGTCGTTGATCGGTACGTCGTCTGCGACTCGTGCTGACTTCGCGATGAGGCTGAACGGGCTCGGGAAGCTGCCAGCGGCGGTGGAGAAGGCGGTGTGGGAGGCGTTCTCGGTCAGCGACCCGGAGGGTGAGGTGCAGACCGACCGGAAGGGCAAGCCGTTGCCGGACCCGGACCTGCGCGACAACGAGAACGTGCCGCTCAACGAGGATGCCCACGAGTACCTCAAGCGCGAGGTGCTGCCGCACGTCCCCGACGCCTGGACCGACGAGACGAAGACCAAGGTCGGCTACGAGATCCCCTTCACCCGTCACTTCTTTGTTTACCATCCGCCGCGCCCGCTCGGCGACATCGACGCCGAGATTAAGAAGCTTGACGTCGAGATTCAGGCTCTGCTCGGTGAGGTGACGAGGTGAGCACCGGACTTGCCGGGGTAGGCACACCAAGCTCTTGGCAGTGGTGGCCGCTGAAGCACGCTGTCCTCTCCATAAACCGAGGATCTGCTCCGGACTATGTGGACGATGGGCCGGTCTGGGCCGTGAGTCAGGCCGCCAACCAGCCAGAGGGTCTTGATTGGAACCGCGCACGCTTCCACACCTTCGGCGGTAACCCTGCAAACCTAAAAGGGCTCTTGCGGCCGGATGACGTCCTGGTCAACTCGACAGGGCGAGGTACGCTCGGCCGGGTAGGCTACTTCTCTGGTACCCCAGATGGTCGGATGGCCATGGCCGACGGTCATGTAACTCGGGTCAGAGTGCGCCGCGAGGTGCTTGACCCTCGATATGCCTACTACTACCTCTCCTCTGAGCCATTCCAGCACTACATTTACTCAGCCCTCATCGTTGGAGCAACCAACCAGATCGAGCTCGTAGGTGAGCGCCTCGCGTCCGCCCCGGTGCCAATGCCACCGATTGAGGAGCAGCGGCGCATAGCCGACTTCCTCGACGGCGCAACGCGGTACCCAGTTCGACTTGGTGAAATCCACGAGCGCCTACGTGAGGTGATCAAAGAGCGACGTTGGTCCCTTTTTCAGCGCCTGGTCGAGGAGGTTCAGGCACCGCTGATACCTCTAAGGCGCGCCATTCGGTTCATCACGGACGGCCCCTTCGGGAGTGCCTTCAGCAGCTCCGATTACTCGGAGGAAGGAGCTGCGGTCGTCCGACTGGGGAACATCGGATTCGCCGAGTACCGCGCCGGCGAGCAGGCCTTCATCCCTCTTGATCTGTATCGGAAGTTTCATCGGCACAAAGTCAGTGCAGGGGACCTGCTTATAGCCGGCCTTGGAGATTCTCGTAACCACGCTGGTCGGGCTTGCGTAGCGCCTGATCTTGGGCCCGCGATTGTGAAGGGTAAGTGTTTCTGTGCGCGTGTGAACAGAAAAGCTGCAGACCCTCGCTTTCTGTCGCTGCTCCTGTCGTCGCCACTTGGAGTGCAGGCAATGGACAGCCGCGGTTCCACTAGGTCGATGATCAACCTTGAAGTAGTGAAGTCAGCGGTCGTTCCCCTGCCGAACCTCAGCGACCAGTTGAGGATTGCCAGGACTATGAATTCGGCAGATGAGGTGCAGCAGCGAGTGGTGACAGCTGTTTCCCATCAAGAGGCCATGCTGATTGAGCGGCGACAGGCGCTGATCACAGCGGCGGTGACGGGGCAGTTCGACGTGACGACCGCGAGCGCGGTGGACGCATGAGTCCAATTCATCAGGAGCAGTCGTTTGAGGGAGCGATCGAGGAGACGCTGCTCGGCGCGGGGTGGCAGACGGGCTTTGTCGATCACTATGGTCGACGGTTAGGCCTGGACACCTCGGAGCTGTTCATCTTTATTGGCGCCACCCAGCAGCCGGCTTGGGACAAGCTTTGCGCCTACCACGGGAGCAAAGACGAGGCGCAGCGGCAATTTGCCCTGTACCTCGCTAGGCAGATCGACGAGCGAGGCCCCCTCGACGCCCTCCGCCGGGGTGTCAAGGATAAGGGCGTCTTGATCCGTCTCGCCTACTTCAAGCCCGCGCACGCCATCACCGACGACGCGCTCAAGCTCTACCGCGCCAACCGCCTCACCGTCACCCGCCAGCTCGCCTACTCGACGAGCACCAACAAGACCCTCGACCTGGTCCTCTTCGTCAACGGCATCCCGCTGGCAACCGCCGAGCTGAAGAACCCGCTCACCGGCCAGACCGTCGAGGACGCCAAGGAGCAGTACCGCAAGACCCGCGAGCCGAAGGAACTGCTCTTCGCCCGGCGTGCCCTCGTGCACTTCGCCGTGGATCCCGACCTGGTCTTCGTGACGACGAAGCTGGCGGGGGAGAAGACCCGGTTCCTGCCCTTCAACACGGGGTCGAACGGGCCGGGCGTCTCCGGCGGGGCCGGCAACCCGCCGGCCAACGACAAGGGCTACCGCAGTTCCTACCTGTGGGAGCAGATCTGGCACCCGGACACCTGGATGGACCTGGTCCGGCGGTTCCTGCACTACGACAAGGACTCCAAGGCGCTGATCTTCCCGCGCTACCACCAGTGGCACGCGGTCACCCAGCTCACCGACCACGCCGCCCGGCACGGCTCGGGGCAGAACTACCTGGTCATGCACTCGGCCGGGTCGGGCAAGTCCAACACCATCGCCTGGCTGGCGCACCGGCTGTCCAGCCTGCACACCGCGCCCGTGGTCGACAACGAACGGCTGCGCCCTAACGAGCCGGTCTTCGACAAGGTCATCATCATCACCGACCGGGTGGTGCTGGACCGGCAGTTGCAGGACACGGTCTTCCAGTTCGAGCACGTGCCCGGCGTGGTGCAGCGGATCGACAAGGACTCGGCCCAACTCGCCGCCGCCCTCCAAGGCGAGACGGCCAAGGTCGTCATCACCACCATGCAGAAGTTCCCCTACATCCTCAACCAGGTGCAGGGGCTCAAGGGGAAGCGGTTCGCGGTGATAGTCGACGAGGCGCACTCGTCGCAGTCCGGCGACTCGGCCGCCGCGCTGAAGAAGGTGCTGCTCAAGCTCGGCAGCGACGACGTGGACGAGTCGGGTGACCTGCTCACCGCGTCCGCGCTGGCCCGCGGCCGGCACGAGACGCTGTCCTACTTCGCGTTCACCGCCACCCCGAAGCCGAAGACCCTCGAACTGTTCGGCACGCCGGACCCGGTCACCGGCAACCCGCACCCGTTCCACACGTACTCGATGCGGCAGGCCATCGACGAGGGCTTCATCCTCGACGTGCTGCGCAACTACGTGACCTACAAGTCGTACTGGAAGCTGGCCAACGCCAACCCCGACGACCCGGACGTCGACCCGAAGAAGGCCGGCGCCCAGCTCGCCCGCTTCGCCACCCTGCACCCCACTATGCAGGCGCAGAAGGCGGAGATCATCGTCGAGCACTTCCGCAAGCACACCGCGCCGCGCCTCGGCGGGCGCGCCAAGGCCATGGTGGTCACCAGCTCCCGCGAGGCCGCCGTCCGCCTGCACACTGCCATCAAGAAGTACGTCGACATGCACGGCTACGTCGGCTGCGACTCCCTGGTCGCCTTCTCTGGCGATCTGGAGGTCGACGGGGTCGAACACACCGAGGCGCGGAGCAACGGGTTCAGCGAGGGCGAGCTGCCCGAGCGGTTCGCCTACACCGCCGCCGACGACAAGCACGCCGGCACGCCCCGGGCCAAGCAGGACACCGAATACAAGATCCTGGTCGTCGCCGAGAAGTACCAGACCGGCTTCGACCAGCCGCTGCTCACCACGATGTACGTCGACAAGCTGCTCAAGAGCGTCGCCGCCGTGCAGACCCTGTCCCGGCTCAACCGCACCCACCCGCTCAAGGCCCAGGGCGACGTATTCGTCCTCGATTTCGTCAACGAGGCCGGCGACATCGCCGCGCACTTCAAGCCGTACTTCGAGACCGCCGCCACCACCCCCACCGACCCGAACCTGCTCTACACCGCCCAGAACGCGGTCACCGGCTACCCGGTGTTGGTCGACTCGGAAATGCAGGCGTACGCCGAGGCGCTGCTCGCCGCCGAGCGGAAGGCGACCACCGACACCGCCCTCCAGCGGGCCCACGCCTCCCTCTACCGCTTCATCGAACCGGCCGTCGACCGCTTCAAGGCCCTGGCCGCCGACGACCCGGAGGCCGCGGACGGCTTCCGGACCGCGCTGCGCGACTACACCCGGATGTACGCGTTCCTCAGCCAGGTCGTGCCCTACCACGACGAGGACCTGGAGCGGCTCTACCTGTTCGGGCGGGCGCTGCTCAACCGGCTGCCGCGCCGCCAGGACCCGTCCGTCGACATCGGCGAGGTGCAGCTGACCCACCTGCGGGTCAGCAAGACCGGCGAGCACGACGCGTCGCTGACGCCCGAAGGCGAGCAGATGCTGCCCGGGTTTGTCGGCGGGGGAGCGGGCCGGCAGCATGACCCGGAGAAGGTGGCGCTCTCCGACCTGATCGAGGAGTTCAACGACCGCTTCGGCATCGGGCTGGGCGAGGCCGACAAGGTCTGGGTGGAGCAGCAGATCGTCGCCTTGGCCGAGGACGGCACGCTCGAAGCCGCCGCGATGGTCAACGACGAGAGCAACTTCGGCGTCGTCTGCGACCGGCGGATCGAGGACGTGATCCTGTCCCGGCACGACGACAACGGCAAGCTCATGCAGCGCTACCTCGACGACGAGAGCCTGCGGTCGCAGCTCAACCAGTTCGCGCGCCGGCAGGCGTACCAGATGATCCGCCGCCGCAAGGGCATCGCCTGACTGAGCACTTCCGGAGAGGAGGACGACTGTTGTCCCCGTCCAACCACACCTTTCACCTCTGGATCGCCTCCGACGATTCCCGGACGATTGTGGCCCTGGCGCCGCTCAGAGTCACTCGGCGACCGGTCAAGCACGAGTGGGGCAGCATCACCGAGGTGAACGCTCTGCCGCCAGCTCGTGTCTCGTCCAACATCGGCGGCCTAATCGTGCTGGTTGCGCTGGTTCCGCTGTGTGCCGCCACGCTCCTGATTCTCGGCGCGCCACCGTTGGGAATCCTGGTCTTGGCGGTGCTGGTCCTGGCTGCTGGCTCTGCCTCGCTGCTGATGAAGGACCCGCCGAGTCACGTGGTCTCACCCGATCTGGTCGAGTTCCCCGACATCCACCGTGTCCTCGATACCCCCGAAGAGCGCGACGATTTTCTCGATCTCATCGAGCTTGCCGAGCAGGCGGGACGTTCTCTGCCCGCCCTTGGTGCGCAGGCCGACCTCGTGCAGGCGGGTCAGTCGCTGGCGGAGGCGTTGTGGGAAGCCGCGGATGTCCTGAGCCGACGCGCGCAGCTCCGCCCGCACATGGACAGACAACTGCGTCATCCCGAGTCTGCGGCGAACATCACGAGGTCGAGCGGCTACTACTTGGCCGGGCAGCGTGAGAAGCACAGGGACATGTGGGAGCAGGTCGATAACGAGTTGGTTCGGGTCCGGACGGCGCTCGAGGTCGCGGCTGTGGCCGGTGAAAACGCCGCCGACGACCGAGACGCGATGGCGGCAGCGCGGGAGGCGTACCGGGACCTGGCTGCCCTTTATGGCAGCAGTTCCTGATGCAGTCAGCGCAACCGGCAAGTTGGTGGAGGGCTTGATGCGGGCGCAGGAACGCGTTGCCGAGCGGTACGAGTTGACATACCCGCTCGGCCACGGCGGCATGGGTGAGGTGTGGGCCGGCTTCGACGAGAAGCTCGATCGACCGGTCGCCATCAAGTTTCTCCGCAAGCTCACCATCGCTGAAGCCGAGCGGGAGACGGCCATCGAGCGGTTCACCCGGGAAGCCCGGGTCACCGCCCGACTCGACCATCCGGGGGTGCCCAGCGTCCACGACGTCGGACACCACGGCGACGACCTCTACATCGTCATGCAGCTCGTGCCGGGTGTCCTCCTGTCCGACCTGATCGGCGAGCGCGGCTGGCTCGCCGTGCCGTGGGCCGCCGCCATCGGCGCCCAGATCTGCTCGGTGCTCGCGGTGGCCCACGCGGCGTCGCTGGTGCACCGTGACCTGAAGCCGCAGAACGTCATGGTCACCCCGGCCGGCGCCGTGAAGGTGCTCGACTTCGGGGTGGCGGCGCTGCTCGGGCCGGACGTGCCCCGGCTGACCGCCACCGGCAACACCCTCGGCACGCCCACCTACATGGCACCGGAACAGGCCCTCAACAGCGCCGTCGGTCCACGGGGCGACCTGTACGCCCTCGGCTGCGTCCTGTTCGAGCTGCTGACCGGGAATCCGCCGTACCGGGCGGACAATCCGCTCGGCATGCTGCACCGGCACATGAACGACCCCATCCCGTCGATCATCGACCATCGCGCCGGGGTACCCGACGACCTGGTGCAGCTCGTCGCCCAGTTGCTCGCCAAGGAACCGCAGCACCGGCCTGACTCCGCCGCCGACGTGTACGGGATTCTGGCACCGTTCGGCGCCGTCGAGCAGCAGCTGGCCGAGGACCTCGCGATGGCGGTCGGCGGCGGGGAGTCGGTCGATCCCACGATGCCGTACCGGTATCCCTTCGGTCCGCTGCCGCCGCGGACGCCATTGCCAGCGACTCGTGTCGACATCGTCCGGCCGCGGAACGCACCGGAGCTCGTCGAGCCGCCGTCCCTTGCCGAGTTGGCGGAGATGGAGGAGCGCGCCTGGGGGTTGGCCGAAGAGGAGCGGTTTACCCAGGCGGCTGAGCTGCTGGAGACGGCGCTCCGGCCGGTGCGGAAGGGGCACGCCGCCAAGCAGCCGAGGGTCCTGGAACTGCGACTCAACCTGGCGAACCTGTACGTTCTCGCTGGCGCCTACCGGCAGGCGCTGCCCGAGTTCACCAGGCTCGCCGACGACCTGGCCGAGCGGCCGGTCCCCGACCGGGAACTGATCTGGCACTGCCGCCAGCAGGCCGCCGTCTGTCAGGCGGAACTGGGTGAGGCTGCGGCGGCGCTGACCGAACTTCAGTCGCTGCTCGCCGAGGGGCAGCAGTTGATGTCGCCCGAGGCCCCGGAGTTGCTCGGGCTGCGCCAGCAGTTGGCCATGCTCAGGGCCGGTGTCGGGGACGTTGCCAACGCCCAGAGCGAGTTGGAAGACCTGCTTCGGGACGTACGTCGGCTGTCCGGCCCGCACTCGTCCGCCGCTGCGGAGATCCAGGCGTTGCTGACCCACCTTGGTCGGCTGAGCGAGGCAGCTTCATGACCCAGTGGATGAGGTCGCAACAGACCACGCTGGCTCCGGGAGATCTGCGCGTGGGCGGCATCGGGCGGTTCACCGCAGGCAAGCTGTTCGCTCGCAAACGCTCGAGGTTGGTGCCGGTGTACGACTCGGTGGTGGTGTGTACCTTTGGCACTGGCAGCAGCGTCTGGGAGTGGCTGCACGGCCGGCTCGGCGCGGAGGCGACCGGCTGACGCACTGCCTCCGCGCACTGCACAAGCAGGTCGGCCTACCCCGAGGTAAGCCTCAATCGCGTGCTGGTTGTCGTGTTCTGGGTGCGACACCAGAGGGCGCACAGCGCCAAGGGATGTGTGGGACAGCAACTGCCCTGATCCAGGTGCCCGGAAAGGAGGACTGCATGACGCGGCGAGCGTCGAGCAACGCCGTGTCCGCCGCGTACGTCTGCGTCAACTGTGGTGAGACCGTCCATGGCCGGGCGAACACGCGCCGACGAGGACCGGACATCGCCTGGTTCGTGCACTGCCGCCCGTGCGCGGATCTGGTCGCCGACCAGATCGAACCTTTGGGGATGCTGCCGGGCGGCAGCGCCGACCTCCACCGGTGCCGAACGTGCGGCAGCCTCCGGGTCTGCCGTACGGGCTGGCGTACCCGGTGCCACGTCTGCCTCGACCAGCGCTCCCTTGGCCTCGCTCTCGCAGCAGGGGAGCGGCTGCTGGCCCGGCTTCCGGCCGAGCCCGCGATCGCGGAGCAGGTGCGCCGATTCGCCGGCCTGGTCACCGACGACGCCATCACGGTCCGCGCCGCCGCCGAGTTCCAGGCGGCGATCGCCCTCGGTACGGAACTCGACCGGCGCCGCCGGGACGGCTGGACCGACATCGCGGGGGACGTCCACGGCCTCCCCTGGTACGGCGAACGGCAGCGGAACCATTCCCACGGCACCTGGGGTGTGCACCTCGCCTGCGGGTCGTGGCAACCGCTTCGCGACCGTGCCTGCGGGCAGTGCCCGCCCGAGCCCACAGACCGGACCTTCGCGGCGCTGCGGGACACGTCGTACCTGCTTTACCTGGTGCGGCACCATGGACTGCTGAAGTTCGGGGTCGGCAACGCGGGCCGAGTTCGGCACCACCTGCGTCACGGCGCTGAGCCGGTGGAGGTCCTCGAGGGACGGCACGCCGACGTCATCGCCGCGGAGGCGGCCCTCAAGCGGCAGAAGCGGGAGGCCGCGGTGCCGCTGCGATGGTGGCGTACGCGACGGATGCCGGCGTCGTTCGGAGCAGGCACCGAGGTTGTCCGCATCGGCGTACAGATCCGCCTCGCCGATGTCCTGATCGACGGCCGGGACGTCACCGACCGCTTCACAGGCCACGTATGACGGAAACGAGGCACGTCCCGGGAGACTGACGATGCGAATTCCAACGATCCCTGGCGTGCTGCGACTGACTGCACCCCGGTCACGGTCGGTGCCGTCAGTTCAACTGCGGTCCTGGCAGTCAGAAGGAAGGCCCGACCGCTCTCTGCGCGCCCGCAATCATGGCCGAATTGTGTCGCTCGACGGCTTGCGCTGCGAGCAGGGGACCCATGACGAGATAGGCGATCCACGTCAGAGGCATCGTCACGATGCCGATGAAAACAAAAATCAGGAAGAAGTTGACCCAGAACAGTCCCCAGAAGGACAGCATCAGCGCCATCCCCATACCCGTCCTACCGGCGTACAGATTGCCCACCCCGAAGATGCCCAGGAGGCCAAGAAGCAACTCCAAGGCGACGGCAGCGCCGGCCGACTTCTGCGGCACGATCACTGCGGGCGGTGTCAGATGGACCGGCCATTGTTGTGGGGGATCGGGGTAGGTCACCGGATCAGTTTGCTGGGCGGGAGCCGCCAGGTCACCCACCGTTCGGTTTCGTGCTCGGACCGCTCGTCTGATTTGGACTTTGCAACGTTCGTCACTAGTGAGTCGGTGCTTGGCACTCGGTACGCCAAGATCGCGGATGGGCTGCTCCTCGGCCCGGTATGCGGGGAGGTGTCGCGAGGCATCTCGGGATCGGACGGCTCGTTGGTTGGACCCTACCGCCCCAGAATGCTGACTAGGGCTGTGACGGTCAGCTGGCGAACAGCACCCGCGCGGGGAACTCGCCACTCGATCGCCAGAGTCTGACGATCTTTGCCGTGATGGCGCTCGCGGGCGCGTTGAAATCGCCATCCGCAACGCGGGCTTCCAGCGTGCTTGGATCGATCATCAGAATCCGGTCGAATCTGTCCTCGAAGCCGAACTCATAACGAATCTCATCGGCATCAGCCTCAACCCGCCTGGCCGTCACCATCATGCCCATGATCTAGCCGTTACCAGTCGGTCGCTCTGCGGGTGGGGCGTCGTGGTCGCCGGGAATCAGAGGCGGGTCGTGGCCAGCCGGACGCCGAGCCCGAGCAGCGCGATCCCCGTCGCCGCGTCGATCGCCCGGCGCACCGCGGGCCGCTGGAGCAGCCGCCGCAGCGCGGCCACCACGTTGGCCACGCCGACGAACCACAGCAACGCGACGGACGCGCCGGTCGCCGCGAGCACCAACCCGTCCACGGCCGTCGCGCCGGCACCGAGGAACTGCGGCATCAGCGCCACGAAGAACACCGCCGCCTTCGGGTTCAGCACGTTGCACAGCAAGCCTTGCCGGAACGCCGTGGCCGTGCCGACCCGCTTCGGCCCGGCCTCGTCGGCGGCCACCACGTCGCCGCCGCGAGCCGCCGCGCGCAGCGCCCGGATGCCCAGGTAGGCGAGGTAGCCGGCCCCGACGAGCTTGACCACGGTGAAGGCCGTCGCCGACGCCGCCAGCAGCGCGGCGACACCGGTCGCGGCGGCGAGCACCCAGACGAACACCCCCGCCGCGACACCGGCGGCCGTCGCCATCCCACGCTTGCGGCCGGCGGCCACCGCATGGCGTACGACGATGGCGAAGTCCGGGCCGGGGGAGAGCGCGCCCAGCGCCATCAACCCGGCGAACGCGACGATCGTCGCGGCGGTCACGACCGGCCGGCCGGCGAGCTCTGCCGGATGAAGGCGGACCAGGCGGCCGGCGGGAAGGTCAGGTGCGGTCCGTCCGGGTCCTTCGAATCGCGTACGGCGACAACGCCCGCGAGGTTGGTGGCGACCTCGACGCAGTCCCCGCCGTTGTCGCCGCTGCGGGTGCTCTTGCGCCAGACGGCGCCGGTCAGGTCAGTCATGTCGCATCTCCCCGACGAGCCGCTTGATCATGTCCTTCGATTCTGCCTCACCTAACGCGAGTGCATCTACGCCCTTCCACGTGTTCTCGTATGCCGCTAGTTCGTCGGGCTTGTCGAGGTAGAGGGCTCCGGTCAGCGATTCGCTGTAGACGACGGATGGCTCGGGTGGGGTTCGGCCCTTGTTGGTCGCGGGGAAGTCGAGGATGACGAAGGAGCCGGCCACCGCCCCCGGGTGTGGCCCGGCCGCGAGTGGCACCACGCGCACCGACACGTGCGGCAGCTCGGTCGTCTCCAGGAGGTGATCGAGCTGGCCGGTCATGACACCTGACCCGCCGACCGGTCGTCGGAGCACAGCCTCCGAGAGCATGGCCTCCAGCCGTGGCGGTTTGGGCAGTCGCCGGGTGAGCAACCCCTGGCGCTGCATGCGAACCTCAACGGCTCGTTCCCGTTCCTCGGCATTGACTCGGCTGCCCGGGTGGTAAAGCCCCAGCGCGTACTGTCGGGTCTGGAGCAGCCCGGGGATCAGCGATTCGTCGTAGCGGCGCAGGTGGGCGGCGGCGGACTCCAGTCCCACGTACAGCTCGAACCAGCTCGGCACTGCGTCCCCGTAGGCGTGCCACCATCCCTTCGACTTCGTCTCGGCCGCCAGCCCCTTCATCGCCTCGGTCATCTCGTCGGCGACCCCGTACAGCTCGCACATCGCCTTGACGTCGAGCACCCGTACCGCGCCGAGCCCGCACTCGATGCGCCAGATCTTCTGCCGGCTGTATTCGAGGGCCTCGGCGGCGGCGTCGAGGGTCACCCCCGCCTCGGTGCGGTACTGGCGCAGCAGCCGGCCGAGTTGCCGGCGCGGCACGGTCGATCCGAGGTCGTCGGCCATCCGAGCACTCCTTGATTCCATGCCGCAACAGCGCGTGACGTTCCCTTGCAACTCGTACAGGTTTCACTAAAGAAAGTCAATGGATCTGGCGAGAATCTCCGCACGGAACGTTGCAAGAGTACGCCGAGCTGTCGCAGGCTGACTACCAGAGCCCTGCCGCCGTACCGCCGTTGAGCTGCGGTGACAGGTGCCGGGTGGGTCCGCCCGTACGCGGAGGGCGGGCGGTCCCGCCCTTCCACCCCACGACGAGAGGCAGGTCCGGCATGAGTGTCCGCAACGAGCGACCGGAGGCCGCCCTCGTGAAGCTCGCGCTGCTGCGCCGGGCCTCGGGAAAACCGGCGGTGACCGGCCGGTACGTCATCCACCTGCCGGTGGCCGCCCCCGACCTGCCCGCCGCGCAGCGGCTGGCCCGGGTGGTCGCCCGCTGGAGCGCCATCCTGCCGCAGACCGACCCGGGGGAGACCACCGTCTCCGCCGAGGACGACCAGAACGTACGCCATCGGATCTTCTGCGACCTGCGCATGCCCGGCGGCCGGCGCTGTCTGTTGCCCGCCGACCACGACGGCCCCTGCGCCCGCCGGCTGCGTCACTGACGGAGCGCGGCAAGCCGGCCCGCGTGATCGCGCCGACCGGCCTGCCAGGCACACCCGGCACCGCAAAGTCGGGCCCTCGCCTCGGATCGGCACAAGTCGTCCGAGATTTCTGTTACGTCTCGCGGCTTTAGACCGATCTTCAAGGTGCAGTGCTGCCGGATCCTGAGGAGAGGCCCATGTCGTTCACCCGGTTGCCCGGTCGACCACGGTGGCCACCGCTGTCACCGCCGCGACGTCCGCACCGGCCCGCCCTTGTCGGCCGCCGTGCGCACGGTGAGCGGTTCCTTACCCCGATGGCCTGACCATCGCGGCCGCAACCGGCACGCATGGTCTCTGAACAACACCTACCGGCCACCGTGCGCCTGCCGACGAATCGTCGACCGGCGACGGGCCAGATAGGAGCGATATGGGTTGCTCGCACATCCAGAGTTGTCCGCTGTTTCCGCTGCTCAACGCGAGCCTGCGCGACTGGCGCAACTACTACTGCGACAGCGCGACCCAGTGGCGGGAGTGCGCCCGGTACCAGATGTCCAGGACCGGCCAGCTGGTGCCGATCACCCTCCTGCCCAACGGGGTCGACGCGATGCACCTGAGAGGCATTCCCGCCGCCGACGGGTCCGGCCCGGTGACACCCGGACCGGTCACACCGTCGGGTTTTGAGGCAGTGCCGGCACCGACGCCGCCGCCGACCGGAGCATCGCCCCCCGCTCGGGAGTTCGACCCGGCCCCGCCCGCGCAGGTTCCGCAGCCCGCCAGCACGCCATCGAAGCCACCCGCCCCACGTCGGCGCCGGTGGTGGACCCGAATCGCAGATTGGATCTCAAGTCCCGCATGAACGACTACTGGCCCTGGTGGGCGGGAGCTGCCGGCCTCGCTCTCGTCACCATCAACTACGCCATCGCCACCGATCGCTCCTTCGGGGTGTCCGGGGCCTGGGACCGCGTCCTGCACTGGCGCACCGAACGCCGCGTCGAACGGGCGAACGCGCAGATCACCGACGACGCCGTCCTCCTCGAAGCGCTCGCCGCGGCCACCGCTGGGCCGCTCGGCGCCCCTCCCCTCGCGCCCGCTTCCCATCCCGCCGCTCCGGGCGACGGAGGGACACCGGGAGCGGACCGGCTACCCCCGGCGGAGGCGAGTTCCTCCATGGCGAGGCTGCTGCCGGCACCCCTGGTCAGCCAGGTCGGCCTGCTGCTGTCGATCCTCGTCGGGGGCTGGGTGGCAGCGGTCACCTCCGGACGGTTCCAGCTCCGTCTCGACATGGGCGAGGGCTTCCGCCAGATCGTCACCGACAAGCCGACCGAAATGATCGCGGCGCTGTTCGTCGGGGGTGTCCTCGTCGGCTTCGGCACCCGCCTCGCCGGCGGCTGCAGCAGCGGTCACGGGCTCAACGGCTGCGGTCGCCTGCAACCGGTCAGCATCGTCGCGACCGCGGTCTTCTTCGGCACCGCCGTGCTGGTGTCGTTTCTGCTCTGGAAGGTGATCTGATGCGTACCCGAGGTTCGATCCTGATCGCCAACATCATCACCGGGCTGGCCCTCGGCTACACGGTCGCCAACATCGGCTTCGGGGACTACGCCGAGCTGAACCGCATGTTCACCTTCCAGGACCTGCGGATGTTCCTCTCCTTCGCCGGCGCCGTGGCGATCATCGTGGTGGCGTTCGCCGTGTTGCGCGTGCGCCGCGTACCGGGACGCATCCATGCCGGTGTCGTACCCGGCGCGGTGCTGTTCGGCACCGGCTGGGCGATCTCCGGGGGCTGCCCGGCGATCCCGATCGTTCAGGTCGCCAGCGGATACCTGCCGGCCCTCGTCACGCTCGCCGGCATCGCCGTCGGCATCCGACTCTGCCGGTGGGCCAACACCAGATATCTCCGGATCGACAGCGGATCCTGCGCCGGGTAGCCGGGCTTCCGGCCGTACGCCGTCGGGCCTGCCGCGACCCGCGCAGGCCCGGCGGCCGGCACCGCCCGCTCCGCGCCGACCACAGCGTCAGCCGATCTGGCTGCTGTCCTTGAGCGCACCCCATCCGTGCCAGCGGTCGATCTCGATCAACGCGCTGACCCGGCCGCGCTCCCGTCGCGGATAGGCGTTGCCCGTGTAGTGCTGCGCCAGCCGGTCGATGTCCGCCAGCTCCTTGTCCTCGCGCAGCTCGACGACGCGCCCGACGATGCTGAGGTGGGTGTACCAGCCCTGCTCGTCCAGCACGGTCAGCGTGACCCGCGGATCGTTGCGCAGATGGCTCAGCCGGCGGCGGCCCTCGTCCATGTTCACCAGGATCCGGCCGTCGTCCCACAGATACCAGGTGGCCGCGGAGACCGGCTGGCCGTCCGGCCGCAGCGTGGCGATGACGGCGGGGTTCGGCTTGCGCAGCATGGTGATCGCGGTTTCCGGCAGCGGCGGCTTCGACATGGCAATCCTCTTCCCGGCGGCGTTGACTCCGCAAATGTACGCACCCGCACCGCCCGCCGCAGGCCGGCCAGGCCTTTGAAACACGGCCTATCGTCGGGCGGCCCGGCGTGCGGCCCTGCGCCGCCAGGGCGCCGCCAGGAACAGTGCGGCCAGCGCCGCCGCGCCGCCGAGGCCGACAGTGATTGGCCCCGAGAGTCGCGCCGCCCCGGGGCGTTCGCCCTTGAGGGCCACGACCGGATGATCCTGCTTCTGCTGGTCCGCGTCGACCAGGCGGCCGACCGACGCGCCGGGGGAGAGGGCGAAACCCCAGTCCAGCAGGGCCGCCGCCTCGCCCAGGCTGCCCAGCGGCGCGGTCTCCGCGCCGAGCAGGGTCACCACGAGCCGCCGTCCGTTGCGTTCGGCCACCCCCACGTACGTCTGGCGGGCCAGGTCGGTGAAGCCCGTCTTCCCGCCGAGGGTCCCCGGATAGTGGTCCAGAAGGGTGTTGTCGTGCGCGATGGACAGGCCCGACGTTCCCGCCCCGGCCGGGATCTGCGCGACCCGGGTGGCGACGTACCGGCGGAAGTCCGCCCGGGCGTAGGTGGCGCGGGCGATCAACGCCAGGTCGTACGCGCTGGTGTACTGGCCGGGTCCGTCCAGGCCGGACGGTGTCGCCGCGTGGGTCTGGTTGGCGCCGAGCCGGTGTGCCTCGTCGTTCATCGCCTGCACACCGCCCGGCCGTCCGGCCGCACCGCCACCGACGCGGGCCAGGACGTTGGCGGCGTCGTTGCCCGACCGGAGGAGCAGCCCCAGCCACAGGCTCTCGATGGAGTAGTGGCCGCCCTCGACCACTCCCATCACCGAGCTGGCCGGATCGAGATCCCGCAGGTCCGCGCGGGTCACCTCGACCACCTGCGTGGGGTCGAGGCGGGGCATCAGTGCCGCCGCCAGCAGCATCTTCTGCACGCTGGCCGGGGTGCGGCGCTCGTGCGGGCCGCAGCCGCCCAGCACCGCCCCACTGTCCAGGTCGGCCACCAGCCACGACGTGGCGGTCACCGCTGGCGCCGCCGGCGCGCCGGCGGGAGCGGCCAGGCCCGCCGTCGCCAGCGACTCGCCGCCGACGGCCCGGTCGGCGGCCCCGACGGGCGGAGGAGCGGGTACGGCCGGCGGCGGCGTCGGCGGCCGCACGGCCGGGCAGGGCCGGTCCGAGGGGGCCGCTGACGCCGGTGAGACGGGCAGTAGGGCGGGCGTGGTCATGACGGCGCTGAGCAGCACGGCAGCAATGCGATTGGCAGCCACGCTAAAGGACCGTAATTGCCCACGAGGCCGGGCACGCCCAGATTGCCGAAAGCGCCTCCGCGACCGGGAAAAGGCGCCACCGGCGGGTCCCGCTCCTGCTGGGACCTTGTGCCTTTTTCGCCTTTTCTGCTCGCCTTGCCGCCCGACGAGCGGTGCTTTTCCGGCGAATGAACGCGGGAGACCCGTTCAGCGTTGATACGCGCCGCCGCGGCGTCCAGCGGCCGTCGGGCGTCACAAAAGCGCAGGCCGGGCCGCGGCGGGACAGAATGGCGATCGTCCGGTCAGGTGTGAGAATCGCCAACGGACGGTTCAGTTGAGCCTAATCCCCGAGCGCGGCGGCGAATTCGTCGAGATACCCGGCGACCGGCCCCACGGTCAGCATCCCGCTGCCCGCCCCCGCCACCTCCCCGGCCGCCGGCAGCAACGCCTCCCGCGCCCGCCCCAGCACCGCACGATCACCCACCCCCACCGCGGCCCGCCCGGCCAGGCACCACAACGCCTCGAACAGCAGGCCAGGCGGCGGCTCCGGGACACGACGCAGCGCCGCCGCCGCCTGCCGCGCCCGACCGTCGGCGAGCAGCACGAGCGGCCGGGCCCACGGCGCGTACGGCCCCCAGTCGGTGTCGTCGGCGAAGTCAGCCGGCAACCGGTGCCACACCCGCAGGCCCAGCAGCGCCAGCGGCAACAGCCCACGCTCGACACCCGGCATCCCGGCGCCGGTGAGCCGGCCCGCCGCCTCCCGGTACGCGGCCTCCGCCGCCGCCGGTGGCGCCCCGGTCGCGGCGTACCGCATGGCCCGGTACCACCCGGTGAACACCCCGACCAGGGGGAGTTCGTGCCGGTCGGCGAGCCGGTCCGCGGCGGCGGCGTGCCCGTCGGCGCCGGCGAAGTCGGCCAGCGCGCCGCGCGCCTGGAGGCGGACGAGGTGCCCGAGGACCTCGAACGTCACCAGGGCGTGCCGCTCCGACAGGGCGACCAGTTCGGCGCCGGTCGCGTCCCGTTCGGCGGCGAGCCCGGCCCGGTGGAAGGTCTGCATGAACGTTCCGTTGAGGGCGAACGCCAGCAGCGTCGGGTCGGCCAGCCGGCGGGCTATCGCCTCGGCCTCCCGGGCCGCCGCGGGCCCGCGCGCCGACCGCGTGCCACGCGACTCCACCGCGATGGTGGCCAGCAATCGGGCCCGGGTCGCGTCGGACCCGCCGGGCCGCAGGGCGGCAAGGGCCCGCTCGGCCGCCGCCACGACCCGCGCCGCCTGCTCCGGGTCGTCGGACCGGGGCCAGTTCGCGGGTACGTCGTAGCCGCCGATCACCCGGGCCGTCAGCTCCGGATCCCCCAGCTGCTCGGCCGCCACGATGGCGGCGACGCGCTGGTCCCGGGCCGCCGCCAGGCCATCCGCGCCGGTCACCGCGAGGCTGCGCAGCAGGCCGACGGTCGATTCGAGGCGGGCGCGGGCGCCGGGTACCACGGCCCGCTCGTACGCCGCGGCGGTCTGCGCCCACACCTGCGCCGGGCCCGACGGGCCGGCGCCCACCTCCCCGGCCTGCCGGAGTATGTCGATCTCCAGCTGGCGCAGCCGCGGGCCGGGATCCACGCCGAGCTGGTCTCGCAGCAGCTCCCGGGCCCGGCGCAGCACCGCGAGCGCGTCGCCCTGTCGCCCGGCGCGGGACAGCGCCAGCGCCAGCAGCCGCCACGCGTCCTCCCGCCACGGGTGCTCGGCCACGTGCGCGTCGAGACCGGGCACGGCGGCGGTGGCCCGCCCGAGCGCCAGCAACGCCTCGGCCCGCCGCTCCACCGCGTTCAACCGCAGCTGTTCCAGCCGGGCCCGCTCGGCGCGCGCCCACGGCTCGTCGAAGCCCGCGTAGGCGGGCCCCCGCCACCGGCCCAGCGCCCGGTCCAGCTGCTCGAGCGCCGGCTGGGGGAGCGCGGCGTCGGCGGCGGCCACCTCATCCTCGAACAGCCACGCGTCGACGCTGTCCGCGTCGGCCCGCAGCGCGTAGCCCGGTCCGTCGGTGACCAGCAGGCGCGCCGGCTCACGCGGCGGGCGCCCCGGTTCCAGCGCGCGCCGCAGCGCCGCCACGAAGGTACGCACCGCGCTCACCGCGCCCGCCGGCGGCGCCTGCCACAGGTCGTCGACGAGTACGTCCACGGACAGCACCCGGCCCCGTGCGGCGATCAGCCGCCCCAGCACCGCCCGGTGCCGGGGCCCCTTGAGGTCGATCGGCGTGCCGGCGTCGTCCCAGGCCGTCACCGGCCCGAGCACCCCGCAGCTGACCCGCACCGGTCGACCGTCCCTTCCCCGCCTGCGGCCAACGTATCGCGCGCTCATCGGCTGCTCATCCGGCACCGGCACGCTGAACCGGACCGGCACACCGAGGAAGGGACGACCTGTGACACCTGTCATCGCCGATTTCGACTACCAGCGCATCGCCGTGGACGGGGACGTGCGCCTGAACGCGGCGGTGGGCGGCTCCGGCAGCCCCGTCGTGCTGCTGCACGGCTTCCCGCAGACCCACCTGATGTGGCGGCACGTCGCCGCGGATCTGGCCGCCGACCACACCGTCATCTGTCCGGACCTGCGCGGCTACGGCGCCAGCGACAAGCCGGTCGCGCGCGATGACGCGACGTACGCCAAGCGGACCATGGCCGCCGACGTGCTCGCGCTGGCCCGCGCGCTCGGACACGACCGATTCGCGCTCGTCGGGCACGACCGCGGCGCCCTGGTCGCCGTTCGCGCCGGCCTCGACCACCCCGACACGATCACCCACCTCGGGGTGCTCGACGTCCTGCCGACCCTCGACATGTGGGACATCCTGCACGGCGCCAGCGCCGCCGTCGCCTTCCACCTCTACCTCATGGCCCAGCCACCCGGCCTGCCCGAGGAGATGATCAGCCGCAGCGCCGACGCCTTCTTCGGCTACTTCCTCGACGCGTGGGGACAGCACCGGGAGGCCATTCCGGCGGACGTGCGGGCCGTGTACCTGGACGCCTCGCGCGCGGCGGTGGACTCCATCGTCGCCGACTACCGCGCCTCGGCCGGCATCGACGTCACCCACGACCGGGCGGACCGGGCCGCCGGCCGGCAGCTGGCGATGCCGGTCACCGTCGTCCAGCAGGACTGGGGCGCGGCACTCGGTTACGACGCCGCCGGCCGGTGGCGGGCCTGGGCGGCGGACCTGGAGCACCACACCACCTCGGCGGGGCACTTCATGGCGGAGGAGGCGCCCGGCGAGATCAGCAAGCTGCTGCGCGCGCTGCTCGCCCGGTAGCCAACGTGGGGCCACCGCGGGGGGCCGGTTCGGCGGCGGCCCGGCTGGGCAAGACTGGCCCGATGTCGTCGTCGATGCTGGTGGCCGGCCCCCGCCTCGCGGTCGCCCTGGTCCTGCTGACCGCCGTCGCGGCGGCCGTGGCCACGGTGGGTCGGCTCGGCCACGGCCGGCAGATCGCGGTCGCCGCCGCCCGCGCCGCCCTCCAACTGGCGGCCGTCTCCGCGCTGATCACCGCCATCGTGGCCTCGTTGCGGGCCACCGCCGCCTTCGTGGCGGTGATGTGCGCCGTGGCGGCCGGCACCTCGGCCCGCCGGATCACCCGGGGCCGGCACGGCTGGTGGGCCGCCGTCCCGATCGTGGCGGGCAGCCTGCCGGTGGTGGTCGGGCTCCTGGTGGCGGGGCTGCTGCCGCCGCGCGGGATCGCGGTCATCCCGGTCGCGGGCATCCTCATCGGTGGCGCGATGACCGCGACCTCGCTGGCCGGTCGCCGCGCCCTGGACGAATTGGACGGTCGGTGGGGTGAGGTGGAGGCGGCCCTCGCGCTGGGGTTGCCGTCGCGCGACGCGTCCCTGCTGGTGTGTCGTCCGGCGGCGGCGCAGGCGTTGATCCCGGCGCTGGACCAGACCCGCACGGTGGGCCTGGTCACGCTGCCCGGCGCGTACGTCGGCGTGCTGCTGGGCGGGGCCAGTCCGGTGGCCGCCGGGATCACCCAGCTCTTCGTCCTGGTGGGGCTGCTGGCCGTGGAGGCGGTCGCGGTCGTGCTGACCGTCGAGCTGGTGGCCCGGGGGCGGCTGCACCGGCGCTGACTCCACGGTGACCCGCACGGCGGCGGTACGCCGGGCGCTGCCGGGGGTATGAGCGGAGGAACGGAATGTGACGGTGCAACGGCGCGCAGCTCGTGTTTGAATCGGTGCTTTTTGCGCAGCGAAATTGCGCACTATAGTGGCCCGGGATCCGAGTCGACGGTAAGAGGAGTTGCCCACGATGTGTGGCATTGTTGCCCTGCTGCCCCGGTATGACCGTCTTGGTGAGGCGGTGGGCGCGTCCGCTGTGCTCGGCAGCCTTACCTGGGAGCTGGCCTCGGCCGACTCGGTGGAGACACCCTCGGTGGCCGCCGCGTCCGAGCTGCTCACCGAGGCCCACGAGCGGGCCGAGCAGGCCCTTCGGGTGATCTCCGCGCCGGCGACCCTCGCCGTGCTCGCCGCCGACGCCAACCTCCAGCGGGAGGTCTCAGCCGCCCTCGACGGGATCCAGCGCTGGCTGGACGGCTGGGACGCCGTCCTCGACGACGGGTCGCACGGTTCGGCCGAGGAGGTCGAGGCGGCGCAGGCGCAGGCCGTCGTGGTGCGGGACCTGCTCTGGATGCTGCGCAACGACCGGCTCGCCGCCGCCCGGCGGATGCGGGAGCTGGGCTTCGGCGACGCCGCCGACGGCCGGCTCGCGGTCTCCTACCTCGGCGTGGACTCCGTACTCGACGCGATCGACCGGCTGGAGGTCCGCGGCCGCGACTCCGCCGGCGTGCAGATCTGGGTGGGCCTCGACGACGTCGACCGCAAGACGATCGACGCGCTCGCCCCGGACCGCGACCCGCGGTTCCGCTCCGGCGCGGTGGAGATGGTGGCCGACGGCGTCGTCTTCGTCTACAAGCGCGCCGCGATCCTCGGTTCCCTCGGCGACAACGTCGCCCACCTGCGTACCGCCATCGCCGCCGACGAGCGGCTCGCCACCGCGCTGCGGCTGCCCAGCGCCCGGATCTCGGTGCTGGCCCACTCCCGCTGGGCCAGTGTCGGCCGGATCAGCGAGGCCAACGCCCACCCGGTCAACAGCGTCGCCGAGGGCGCCGAGCGGCCCTACTCGGCGGCGGTGCTCAACGGCGACATCGACAACCACGTGGAGCTGCGCCGCAAGCACGCCGTGGTGACCGACGAGATCACCACCGACGCCAAGCTGATCCCGGTGATGTACTCCGCCGCCCGGGAGCGGGGCCTGGCCCCCGGCGCCGCGCTGGGCGACTGCGTCGCCCAGTTCCACGGCTCGATGGCGATCGGCGTGCAGGACGACGCCGGCCACCTCGTGCTCGCCCAGAAGGGCAGTGGCCAGGGCCTCTACGTGGGCCTGGCCGACTGGTGCTACCTTGTCGCCAGCGAGGTGTACGGCCTGGTCGCGCTGACCGACCGGTACCTGCGGGTCGACGGCTCCGGCACCGACGGCGGGGTGGTGGTCGTGCTCGACGGCGACGCCGCCGGCACCCTGGCGGGCATCACCGAGGTCACCGACGCCGGGGTCTGCGCGCCGGAGCGGGTGCAGACCGCCGAGATCACCACCCGGGACGTGGCCCGCGGCGACTACGACCACTACCTGGTCAAGGAGATCGCCGGGGCGCCGCGCTCGTTCCGCCGCAGCCTGCGGGGCCGCATCGCCGAGGTCGACGGCCTGCTCCAGGTCTCCGTCGGCGAGAGCGGCCTGCCGACCGCGCTGCGCGAGGACATCGCCCGCGGCCGGTTCCGCGAGGTGGTGCTGGTCGGGCAGGGCACCGCCGCCGTCGCCTGCCAGGGCATCGCCGAGGTGATCCGGCCGCACCTGCCCGGCCTGGGCGTACGGGCGGTGCCGGCCACCGAGCTGTCGGCGACCGACCTGCCGCCGGACATGAGCGGCATCCTGCTGATCGCGGTGAGCCAGTCGGGCACCACCACCGACACCAACCGGGCGGTGGACCTGGTGGTCCGCCGGGGCGCGGCCGCCCTCGCCATCGTCAACCGCCGCGACAGCGACCTGGCCCACAAGACGCACGGCGTGCTCTACACCTCCGACGGCCGCGACGTCGAGATGGCGGTCGCCTCGACCAAGGCGTTCTACTCGCAGGTGGCCACCGGCGTGCTGCTCGGCCTGCAGATCGCCCGCTCCTGGGGGCACCTGCGGCCGGAGGTCGAGAACGACCTGCTGGTCGGCCTGCTGGAGATGCCGGCGCACCTGACCGCCGTGCAGGGCCTCGCCGACGAGGTGGCCGCCGCCTCGCGCGAGATGCCCGCGTACCCGTCGTGGGCGGTCGTCGGGTCCGGCCCGAACCGGGTCGCGGCGGCCGAGGTGCGGATCAAGCTCTCCGAGCTGTGCTACCGCACCGTCTCCACCGACGCCCTGGAGGACAAGAAGCACATCGACCTCTCCGCCGAGGCGATGATCCTCGTCTGCGCGGCGGGCACCCCGCCGCAGCAGGTCCGGGACATGGCCAAGGAGATCGAGATCTACGCGGCGCACCGCAACGCGCCGGTGGTGATCGCCGACGACGGGGTGGACATCGCCTGGGCCGCGCAGCACGTCATCCGGGTGCCCCGGGCGCACCCCGCGCTGGCCTGGCTGCTCAGCACCGCCGTCGGGCACCTGATCTCGTACCACACGGCGCGGGCGATCGACGAGCTGGCGTTGCCGCTGCGGCAGGCGCTGACCCTGCTGGAGGAGCGGGTCGACCAGGGGGCGTCCCGGTTCACCGACGTCGCCGAGCTGGCCGAGCCGGTGGAGGAGTTCCTCGCCGAGGTGGCCACCGGCCGTACCCGCGGCGTGCTCTCCCCGCAGGCCACGCTGAGCCTGGCCAACGTGCTGCTCCTGCTGCGCGGGCTCACCGCCGGTCTGCCCATGCGCGCCGACGAGATGGGCGAGCCGCTGGACTACGTCCGCGACCAGCTCACCGAGGCCGTGGAGGAGCTGACCCGCTCCATCGACTCGGTCAAGCACCAGGCCAAGACGGTCACCGTCGGCACGTCCCGTGACGACAACGACCTGCTCGACAACCCGCTGACCGCGGCCCTGATCGAGGCGGGCAGCGACGTCAACCTGCTGACCTACCCGGTGCTGCTGGCGCTGCGCGCCCACGCGCCGCTGATCGAGCAGGTCACCGGCGCCGTCCGGTACCGGGTGGAGCGGGCCGCCGACGAGAGCGCCATCCGGGTGGTGGCCAAGTCCGGTGCGGTGGCCGGCACGCCCAGTCGGGCCGACAACGGCACCCGGCTCACCGGTTCCAAGCGGTACGCGGTGGACGCCCGGATGATCCAGGTGGTCCGCGGCCGGCGCGACGACAAGCTGGTGCTGATGGTGCCCGAGCAGGTCGGCGCGCACGTCTCCGGGTTGACCCTGCTGCACGTGGCGCTGGCCCCGGCCGCGGACGCGGCCACGCTGACCAACGCCCTGCAGACGACCGGGACCCGGCTCGCCGAGATCGACGCCGCGGTCACCGAGACCGAGGCGGGCTTCGACGAGGCCATGCTGGAGAAGGTCCCGGTCGAGACGCTGCTGGTCGGCTCGGTCGGCGAGGTGACGGCCGCCCTGCTGTCCCGCTGACGCACGCGACACCGGCCGCGCCGGGTGGGTCCACCGACCCGCCCGGCGCGGCCGTCCGCGCGTGCGGGGCGGGTCCGGTCGGCGCGGGTGCCGCGTCCGGGGCGGCCGTCCGGGTCAGCGGGTGTGGGTGACCTTGGTGATGCCGCGCGGGCTGTCCGGGTCCTCGCCCCGGGCCAGCGCCAGGGTCAGCGCCAGCCGCTGCAGCGGCAGGATGTCCAGCAGCGGGGAGTAGCGCTCGTCGACCGCCGGCACGCCGATGTGCGCCGGGTCGCCGGCCGACCCGCCCGGTCCGACCGTGATCACGTCGGCCCGCATCGCCCGCAGCCGCTCGATCACCTCGGCCATCGCGGCACCGCCGGGGCCGTCCCCGACGACGGCCAGCACCGGCATCTCCCGGTCCGCCACGGCCACCGGGCCGTGCAGCAGGTCCGCCCCGGAGTAGGCGAGCGCCGACAGGTACGACGTTTCGATGATCTTGTGGCTGGCCTCGCGGGCCGTCGCGTACGCGTAGCCGCGCCCGGTGACCACCAGCTCGTGGGCGTAGCGCAGGCGGGCCGCGACGGCCTCGTGGTCCCGGCCGGCGAGCGCCTCGGCCGCCAGCTCCGGCAGCCGCGCCAGCTCCCGGGCGACCGCCGGCTCCGGGTCGCCCGTGCCGGTGCGTACGCCCTCCACCACGAGCAGCAGGGACAGCAGCTCCGCGGTGTACGTCTTGGTGGCCGCCACCGCGCGCTCCGGGCCGGCCAGGATGTCGACGTGCAGCTCGGCGGTGCGGGCCAGCGCCGAATCGGGCGCGTTGGTCAGCGCGAGCGTGGTCGCCCCGCAGCGGCGGGCGCTGTCGAGCACCTCGACCAGGTCGGGGGAGCGGCCGCTCTGCGACACCCCGATCACCAGCGCCCCGGACAGGTCCGGGTGGGCGCCGTAGAGCGACACCACGCTGGGGGAGGCGAGGCCGGCGGGCCGGCCCAGCCGGATCTGGCTCAGGTACGACCCGTACAGCGCGGCGTGATCGGAGGTGCCCCGGGCGACCAGCACCACGTGCCGGACGTCGCGGCGGGCGACCTCCCGGGCCACCTCGCGCACGGCCGCCGCCCGGTCGAGGATCCGTTGATAGGTCCCCGGCTGTTCCGCGATGTCGGTTGCCATGCCCTGCCCGGCGTCTGCCACGTCCACACTCCCGTCCGCTCCGGTCCCCGGAGCACTCGCGTGAACATTTTTGCACGAAGCTGCTTGTGCATCAATCCGACGAAACATTTTCGCGCATGACACGCGCGTTCCGTGCGCGTCTCGCCGGCGCACCCCGTACGGCTGGCACCCCCCGGCAAAACCCGCGGCGCCCCGCCGGGCCGGGCTACCGTCCGAGCGTGGACGCCCGAACCGACGTCATCGCGGCGCTCAAGGCGGACCCGGCGACCTCCGCGCTGCGCCGCTCCCTGGACACCTACTACGGCGACCCGGCCCGCGACGCGTCGATGGACGCCTTCTACGCGCGGTTCGTCGCCCCCGGGGAGCTGGCCTTCGACCTGGGCGCGCACGTCGGCGACCACGTCGCCTGCTTCCGCCGGCTCGGCGCCCGGGTGGTCGCGGTCGAGCCGCAGCCGCTCTGCGCCCGGGCCCTGCGCGCCCTCTACGCCGGTGACGACCGGGTGCGGCTCGTCGAGGCGGCCTGCGGCGCCGAGGCGGGCCGGATCGCGCTCGCGGTCAACTCCGCCAACCCCACCCTCTCCACCGCCTCGCCGCACTTCCGGCGCGCCGCCGGGACCGCCGACGGCTGGCGGCACGAGGTGTGGGACGACCGGGTGGAGGTCCCACTGGTCACCCTGGACGCGCTGATCGACACGTACGGCGTGCCCGGCTTCGTCAAGATCGACGTGGAGGGCTTCGAGGACGCCGTGCTGGCCGGCCTCTCCCGGCCGCTGCCCGCGCTCTCCTTCGAGTTCACCACCATCGCCCGGCCGGTGGCCCACCGCTGCCTCGACCGGCTGACCGCGCTCGGCCTGGACGGCTTCAACCTGGCGCTCGGCGACACCCGGCGGCTGGTCTTCCACGACTGGGTGCCGGCCGCCCGGGTGGCCGAGCACCTGCACGCCCTGCCGGCCGCCGCCAACTCCGGCGACGTGTACGGCCGGTGGACCGGCGCCGGTTCGTAGAATCCGCGCCATGCCCCACATCGTCGCGCTGCTGGCCTCGCCCGTGCACCGCTACGTCGGCCGGCCGGCGGACGGCCCGGCCCCCGCGCCACCCGGCGAGCTGGTCGAGGCGATCCAGGTCCGGGCCGGCCTGGGCATCGTCGGCGACCGGTACTTCGGCCGGCCCGCGCACCGGGACGCCGCCGTGACCGTGATCGCCCAGGAGTCGCTGCCGGCCGGCGCCGACCTGACCCAGGTCCGGCGCAACATCCTCACCAGCGGGATCGCGGTCGACGACCTGGTCGGCGCGGTGCTGACCCTGGACAGCGGGGACGGCCCGGTGAGCCTGCGGGTACGCCGCCCGGCCAACCCCTGCGCCTGGATGGACGCCACCATCGGCCCGGGCGCCTGGCGGGCCCTGCGCGGCCGGGGCGGAATCCGCTGCGCCCCGCTGACCGACGGGGTGCTGCGCGTCGGCCCGGTCGAGGTGACGATCAGCGGCTGACCACCGGCGTCGCCTCGCGCCGCGCCGGGCGCTCCAGGACCGGGAAGACACCGTCCAGCCGCATGGTGTGCAGCACGGTCCGGACGAACCGCGACGGCGAGACCAGGCACAGCTGCGCCGACCGCGCCCGGGCGTCCTGATGCGCCCGGACCAACAGCCCGAGACCGGCCGAGTCGATGATCTCCACCCCGCTGAGGTCGACCAGCACCTGGTCACCCAGGTCCAGCGCCTCGGCCAGGGCCCGGCGTACCAGGTCGGCCGGCTGGTCGTCCCAGGCCGGGGTCTCGCCGGCGTCGTCGAGCCGGCCCACGCCGAGCCGGTCACCGGCCGTGGACCGCCAGGGTCGTTCGGCCTCGCCGGTGGCACAGCGCGGGCAGTGGTGCGGCCCGGCGGCGAACGGGGAGCCGGACCAGCCGTGGTCGAAGACCAGCGTCCAGACCACCTCCGCGTCGGGCAGCACGCACGCCGTGCCGGTGACGGCGTCGCCGCAGCCGTCGCAGATCAACGTCCAGAGGTGATCGGCCGGTACGACCGTCATGACCTCTCCTCTCGTTCGTCGGCGACCTCGCCCGTGCTGCCGGTCGGGGGCCGGTCAGCCGCGCGGCGCAGACCGGAGCCGGCGCGGGTCCCGGCGGTCGGCGGGACCCGGCGGTCGCGCCGGGGCGGCCGGCTGCCGGGCGACGGCGGCCCGGACGGCGAGCAGCGTCGCGACGACCGCCGACGCGGCCTGCACGAGCAGCCGGGGCCCGGCGTCGGCGTCCAGGCCGGCGCCGGCGAGCCGGACTCCGATGGTGCCGAGCAGCGCCGCGGCGATCCCCAACGCGATGGTCAGCCAGACCGGGACGGCCCGGCGCCCCGGCAGGGCGAGCCGGCCGAGCATGCCCACGGCGAGGCCGACCAGCAGCGCGCTGACCAGCGCGTCGCCGCTCACGGCCGGTGCCCCGTCAACGGGCCCGGCCGGCGGGCGCCGACCGACGCCCGGCCGCCGGCCGCCAACTGGTGAGCCGGCGCCGGCCGGTCGTCCCCGGCCGAGCGCGCGCCCTCGGTGGTGTACACGATCCGCAGCACCCGGCCCGCCCGGGCGGTGTCGAGGATCCGCCGGACCCGCCGGTGCGGGTTGCGGACCGTGAGCCCCGCGCCGTGCCGGGCCAGCCGGCGACGCACGTCCAGCAGCAACCCGATGCTGGCCGCGTCGATGTGCCCGCACCCGGACAGGTCGATCACGACCTCCCGGGGGCGCAGGGTGAGGACGGCGTCGAGGACACCGGCGACCTCCCGCAGGTGCGCCAGGTCCAGCTCGTCGGTGATCTCCAGCTCGACCAGCGGGACCGCGCAGTCCGGGTCCGGCGGCTGCGGTGCGGTCACGGCGTCGGCTCCCCTCGCGCTGGGTGTCGGTCGTTCCACCACCGTGCTCGTGGCCCGTGGCGGGCACCCCGCGATCGTGTGACGGTTGTGTGACAAAAGAGAGGAACGGGTGACCGGGTTGGGGCAGCCGGCCGCCGGCCGGGCATCATGCAGCCATGACGGCCGTACTGGTGATCGAGGACGACGACCGGATCCGGCTCGCGCTGCTGCTCGCCCTCGAGGAGGAGGGCTACACGGCCCAGGGCGCGGCAACCGCCGAGGAGGGACTGCGGCAGCAGCGGGAGCATCCGGCGGACAACGTGCTCGTCGACCTGATGCTGCCGGGCCTCGACGGCTACGAGTGCATCCGCCGGATGCGCCGCGACGACGACGTGCCGATCGTCGTGGTCAGCGCCCGGGACGACACCCACGACATCGTCGCCGCGCTGGAGGCCGGGGCGGACGACTACCTGGTCAAGCCGGTCGCCGTCAAGGAACTGACCGCCCGCCTGCGGGCCCTGCGCCGCCGCGGCCGGGCCCGCACCACCCCGGTCACCGCGCAGGTCTTCGGGGACCTGGAGATCAGCGAGGAGGCCGGCGAGGTACGCAAGGCCGGGCGGCCCGTACCGGTCACCCGTACCGAGTTCCGGCTGCTCTGCGAGCTGGCCGACCACGCCGGGCGGGTGCTGTCCCGGCAGCAGCTGCTGAGCCGGGTGTGGGGCTACGAGACCGGCGACGAGCGCCTGGTCGACGTGCACGTCGGCCGGCTCCGGCAGAAGATCGAGGACGATCCGGCCAACCCCCGGCACCTGGTCACCCTGCGCGGGCTCGGCTACAAGCTGCAGCGATGACCCGACTCGGACTGCGCGCCCGCGTCACCGCCGCCTTCGCCGTCGGCGCGCTGCTGCTGGCCGCGTCCATGGCGCTGTTCTCCTACGACCTGACCCGGCGTTCCCTGCTGGAGGAGCGGGAACGCACCGCCGTGCGGGTGGCCTACTTCGACGCCGCCGTGGTCCGCAGCGGCCTTGACACCGACGAGCCGGACGTGGTGGAGGTGCTGCGCTCGCTGGACACCGGCAGCAGCCGCCGCCCGCTGCTCCAGATCAACGAGAGCTTCCACGCCCGCGCCGCCGAGGTCGTCGGCGACGACCCGGTCCCCGAGGCGCTGCGCCGGATGGTCCGCCGCGGCGAGCCGGCCGTGCAGCGGGTCCGGCTCAACGGGCAGCCCACCCTGGTGGTCGGCGTCCCGATCTCCGCCACGATCAGCTACTACGAGCTGACCTCGCTGCGGGAGGTGGAGGACACCTTCCAGGTGGTGGCGTTGACGCTGACCGCGGTCGCCATCATGGTCGCCGGCTCGGGCGCCGCGCTCGGCTGGTACGCCACCCGGCACAGCGTCCGGCCGCTGACCGCGGTCGCCGACGCCGCCGAGCGGATCGCCGCCGGGGACGTCACCACCCGCCTCGACCCCACCACCGACCCGGACCTCACCCGGCTCTCCAGCTCCTTCAACCACATGGTCGACCAGCTCGCCCGCCGGATCGAGCGGGACCGTCGCTTCGCCGCCGACGTCAGCCACGAGCTGCGCTCGCCGTTGCAGACCCTCGCCGCCGCGGCCAGCGTGCTGAACCGCCGGCGCGAACACCAGGACGAGCGGACCGCCACCGCCGCCGGGCTGGTGGCCGACGAGGTGGCCCGGTTCCAACGCCTGGTGGACGACCTGATCGAGCTGGCCCGCACCGAGCAGCCGGCACAGCGGCAGCGGGTGGACGTGGCGGCGCTGGCCCGGGAGGCCTGCCGGGCCCGCGACCTGCCGGAGAGCCTGGTCCGCCTCGCCCCGGGCACGCCGACCGGGTGGCAGGTCGACCGCCGGCGGGTCGAGCAGATCCTGCGCAACCTGCTGGACAACGCGGTCCGCTACGGCGGCGGACCGGTGGCCGTACGGCTGTCCGGGGCCGGGTCCGGCGTCGGGGTCGTCCAGGTCGACGACGCCGGACCCGGCGTACCCGCGGCGGACCGGGAAGTGATCTTCGACCGGTTCGTCCGCGGCCGGGCCGCCCATGCCCGCGCCGGCACCGACGGCACCGGTCTCGGCCTGGCGCTGGTGGCCGAGCACGCCGCCGCGCACGGCGGGCGGGCCCGGGTCGACGACCGGCCCGGCGGCGGGGCCAGCTTCCACGTGGAGCTGCCCGGGAGCCTGTCGTGACCCGCCGGCTGGGCCTGCTGCTCGCCACCGCCGCCATGGTGGCCGGCTGCGGGGTGCCGGTCGACGCGGCGCCGCGCCCGGTGCAGGCCCCGCCCGGGCCGTTCCCCACCTCGGGCAGCGGCAGCCCGAGCGTGGCCACCGGCCAGGAGGACGAGACGCTCTGCTACGTCCGCGACGACGGGCTGGACATCGTGGTCCGTCGGGTGCAGGCGCTGCCCGGCATCGACGTGCACCTGCAACGCCTGCTCGCCGGCCCCACCGCCCCGGAGCGGGACCGTGGCCTGACCAGCGCCCTGCCCGGCACCCTCACCGTCAGTGGTGTCCGATTGACCGGCACCCTCGCCGAGGTGACCGTGCAACCGGTCGGCGACGAGATCGGCCGCAGCGACGAGGTCCTCGCGTTCGGGCAGATCGTCTGCACCCTGACCCGCCGCGGCGACGTCAGCGGCGTCACCTTCCGCCGCGGCGACCGGCTGCTGGAGGTGCCCCGCGCGGACGGCTCGCTGACCCGCCAGCCGCTCACCGCCGCCGACTACCAGCCGCTGCTGCGCCGGCGCTGACCGTCGCCGGCGGGCCAGGGGATTCCACGAGAGCGCCCGGGTCAGATGTTGGCCGAGTCCGCCGGCACGTCCGCCGGCAGCGCGGGCGCCCCCGCCGGCTGGTCACCGGTCACGCAGGACATGCCCACCGTGTACGCGGTCATCGACAGCGACCCGTACGCGTACCCGTCCACCAGCACCTCGGGCCGATCGCCCGCCGCGCCGGCCACACCCGCCAGGTACAGCAGCGGGATGAAGTGGTCCGGCGTCGGCACCGCCAGCCGGTAGTCGCGGTGACCGTCCAGCGTCGCCGCCTCGGCCGGCGCGTCCTGCAGCAGCTCGCGGGCGGCCTCGTCGAAGCGCCGCGCCCAGTCGAAGCCGTCGTCGGGCAGCCGGCGGTCCACCCCGCCCAGGTTGTGCACCACGTTCCCGCTGGCGACGATCAGCACCCCGCGCTCGCGCAGCGGCGCCAGCCGGGCACCGAGGTCGAGGTGGTGGTCCAGATCCTTGAACGCGTTGACGCTCAGCTGCACCACCGGCACGTCCGCGTCCGGGAAGGCGTGGGTCAGCACCGACCAGGTCCCGTGGTCGATGCCCCACGAGTCCGCGTCGGCGCCCACCCAGGTGGGGTGCACCACGTCGCTGATCTCCTCGGCCAGCTCCGGCAGCCCCGGCGCCGGGTACCGTACGTCGAACAGCTCCTGCGGGAAGCCGAAGAAGTCGTGGATGGTGCGCGGGCGCGGCATCGCGGTGACCGCCGTCGCGCCGACGTACCAGTGCGCGGAGATCACCAGGATCGCCCGCGGCCGCGGCACCGCCGCCCCGAAGGCCCGCCAGGCCGAGGTGTACCGGTTGACCTCCAGGGCGTTCATCGGGTTGCCGTGCCCGAAGAACGCCGCGGGCATCCGCGCCGTGGCCGTGCTGCTCATCCGGACTCCTCGGGGTCGAGCGTGCAGCCGAGGCTAACCCGCAGCGCGGGCGAGCGCGGGGACTTCGGCGACCGGAACCGGGATCGTGGCCGCCGCATCCGGCCAGGAGCGCGGACGGGCGCCGCCGGTCGGCAAGGTCACGGCGGTGTGAGCGATCACGCACCCCGCGGGACATCGCCCGCCCGGCCGGTACTCCTAGGGTCCAGGTGGGAACGCCGTGCAGCGGGGAGGTACGACATGCGGTTCGTGGTGGTGGGAGCTGGCGGCATCGGCGGCTGGTTGGGCGCCCGGCTGGCCGCCGCCGGGCACGAGGTGGCCCTCGTCGCCCGGGGCGCGCACCTCGCGGCGCTGCGCGCCGACGGGCTGCACCTGCACAGCCCCGCCGGCGACGTCGTGGTGCGACCGGTCCAGGCCAGCGACGACGCTGCGGCCCTCGGTCCCGCCGACGTGGTTCTGCTCGCGGTCAAGACCTGGCAGCTGCCCGCCCTCCTGCCGGCCCTCGGCCCGCTGATCGGCCCCGGCACGGCCGTGCTGACCACGCAGAACGGCGTCGAGGCGCCGCATCAGGTCGCGCGGGCGTACGGCCGGGACGCCGTCCTCCCCGGCACCGCGAAGATCTTCGCCGAGATCGAGGCACCCGGCCGGATCCGCCACGTCGGCGGTCCCGGCCTGCTGACGTACGGGGAGTGGGACGACCGGCGTACCGACCGGGTGGAGCGGCTGCGGGAGGCGCTGACCGGGGCGGGCGTCGCCGCCCTCGTACCGGACGACATCTGGGCCGAGCTGTGGACGAAGTTTCTCTTCGTGGTGCCGCTCGGCGGCCTCAGCGCGGCCACCGGCGCGACCACCGGAGTGCTGCGCTCCCGCCCCGGCACCCGGGCGCTCCTGGCCGAGCTGATGGGCGAGATCCAGGCGGTCGCCGCGGCCCACGGCGTCGTCCTGCCGGCCGACGTGGTGGCGGCCACCCTCGCCTTCCTCGACCAGCAGCCGGCCGCCGGGCGGACCTCGCTGCACCGGGACATCCACTCCGGACGGCCCTCCGAACTGGACGCCTGGACCGGCGCGGTGGTGCGGCTCGCCGCGGCGACCGGCACCCCGGCGCCACGCCACGCCATGCTGTACGAACTCCTGGCCGCCCGCCTCGGCCAGGACGCGGCGGACCGGGCGGTGGCCGGCGCCCCGGAAGACCGGGGCCCGGCCGCCGCCCACAACTAGACGATCTATTCCAAGGGTTCAGTGGTCGTACGCGGTCAGTGAGCGGAGTACGGGTTGGTTGGTGTGCCAGTTGTGCCAGATCACGGCGGTG
>NZ_JBFAID010000010.1:0-127625 GCF_040654475.1 Micromonospora sp. NPDC050686 | reverse complement strand
GGGTGGGGGGGGTGGGGGGTGGGGTTAGGGGAGGAGGGGGTGGCGGAGGACGTTTTCTTCTCGGCCTGGGCCTACGCCGACCACGCTTACGCGGGTGGTGGTCAGCTCCTCGATCCTGGCGATGTAGCGCCTGGCGTTCTCGGGGAGTTCTTCCTCGGTCCTGGCCTTGGTGATGTCTTCCCACCAGCCGTCGAGCTCTTCGTAGATCGGGGTGGCGTGGTGGAAGTCGGTCTGGGTCATCGGCATGTCGTCGAAGCGCTCGCCGTTGATCTCGTACCCGACGCAGATCGGCACCTTGGGCAGGCCGGTGAGCACGTCCAGCTTGGTGATGACCAGATCGGTGACGCCGTTGAGGCGGCAGGCGTACCGGGCGACCACGGCGTCGAACCAGCCGGCGCGGCGCTCCCGGCCGGTGGTGGTGCCGTACTCGTGGCCGATCTTGACCAGGTGCCGCCCGTTGTCGTCGAAGAGCTCGGTGGGGAACGGCCCCGCGCCGACCCGGGTGGTGTACGCCTTGCTCACCGCGATGACCTTGGTGATCGCGGTCGGCGGGATGCCCGCGCCGACGCACGCCCCGCCCGCCGTCGGGTTCGACGAGGTGACGAAGGGGTACGTGCCGTGGTCCATGTCGAGCATGGTGGCCTGGGCGCCCTCCAGCAGCACCGTCTCGCCGCGGTCCAACGCGTCCCAGAGCATCACCCGGGTCTCCGCGATGTACGGGCGCAGCCGCTCCGCGTACCGCAGGTACTCCTCGACGGTTTCCTCGACGTCGATCGCCTTGCGGTTGTAGACCTTGAACAGCACCTGGTTCTTCTCGCGCAGGGCCAGCTCCAGCTTCTTGCGCAGGATGCCCGGGTCGAGCAGGTCCTGCAGCCGGATGCCCATCCGGGCGACCTTGTCCCCGTACGCGGGGCCGATGCCCCGGCCGGTGGTGCCGATCCGGGAGCTGCCGAGGTAGCGCTCGACGACCCGGTCCAGCGCCCGGTGGTGCGGCATGATCAGGTGCGCGTCGCCGGAGATGCGCAGCCGGGACACGTCCACCCCGCGCTCGGCGAGCCCGTCGATCTCCTCCAGCAGCACCTTCGGGTCGACCACCACACCGTTGCCGATGACGATCATCGCGCTCGGCGAGAGCGCGCCGGACGGCATCAGGTGCAGCGCGTACTTCTGGCCGTCCGGGGTGATCACGGTGTGGCCGGCGTTGTTCCCGCCGGAGTAGCGCACGACGTAGTCGACCCGCCCACCCAGCAGGTCGGTAACCTTGCCCTTGCCCTCGTCGCCCCACTGGGCGCCGAGGAGCACGATCGCTGGCATCTTTTCCGCCTCCAGAAGGCTCGGGTGCCAGGTGGCGACCGGTCAGCGAGCCCGGGGTGCCAGGCTAACAAGTAGTGACGGCGGGACCGGCAGGGGTTCGTCGAGAAGCAGGAGGCTCCCTCGTGTACGACGTGGTGCTGCTCACCCTCGGCTCGGAGCGGGACGCTCCCGGCGGCGGCTGCGGCAGCGGCGGGGCCTGCTGCGGTGGCGCCGACGCGACGCCCGAGGAGCGCTGCGAGACGCCCCGCGTGCCGGTGCTGGCCTGCGCGGACGCGCTGACCGCCCGGGGCGCTCGGGTGGAGCCGGTCACCGCCCGCTCGGACGCCGAGATCGACGAGGTGCTGGCCCGGCTCGACGGCCCGGCCCGCTCCGACGGCCTGACCTGGCCGGACCCGGACTCGAAGACCCGGCTGGTGGTCGCGACGGCCAGCGACGCCCAGTTGCGCGCCGTCGTGCGCCGGCTGGTCCGGCGGTACGCCCCACCGCCCAGCCGCCGCCCCGCCGACCTGGCCGGCGACCGGACCGTGCCCGACCTGCCCCCGGTGGCCGTACTTCCGCTCGACCCGGCCCGCGGCGGCCCGCACCGGGACCTCGCCGCGCAGCTCGGGCTGCCCCGTGACCCGGCCGCGGTGGCCGCCGCGGTGCTCGACGGCACCCCGCGCCGGCTCGACCTGCTGCGCAACGACGGTGGCTCGGTGACCCTGGACGGCGCGCTGATCGGCGCCGCCGGCGAGGGCGGTCGGCCACCCCGCTGGCGCGGCCGGGTCGAGGTGGACGACGTGGTGCTCTCGCACGGCGAGGACCCGATCCTGGCCTGCGCGATCGGCAACGCCGGCGGGTACGCCAACCTCGACGGCCTGCCGCTGCTCGCCACGGCCGACCCGACCGACGGTGTGGTCGAGGTGGCGGTGGCCGTGCCGGTGGTCGCCCGCTCCCGGTTCGGCCGCCGCAAGCTCCGGTTCGAGGTACGCCGGGCCCGCGGGCGGGCCGTCGCCGTGGTACCCCGCGACGAGAACGTGCCCTACCTCGACGACGGCGTCCAGGGCGAGCTGAACCGCAAGCGCTCCTGGTGGACCGAGCCCGCGGCCTGGGCGGTCTGGGCGAGCTGACGCTGCGTCGCGGCCCCGCTACCGTTCACCGCCGGATCGGACGGCCTATCCTCGGGCGGGAGGAGTGGGGAGGAACCGTGGTGGACGACGACAACACGGACCGGGTCCACGTCCCGGGCCAGCAACCGGCGCCGGAACGGGACATCGAGCCGCTCTGGCCACCCGAGACGACCGCCCCCGACGCCGCGGCCCCGTGGGCGGTGGGCACGCCGGCCACCGTCGTACCGCCGGCCACGGCGACGGGCGGGGTCCCCGCGCCGCGGGTCGGACCACCGGCACCGGTCGACCTCGACCAGCCGTTCACCCTCGACCAGCCGCCGCCGGTGCCGCCCCGCCCGGCGGCGACGGGCCCGGCCGATCCGCTCCCGCCGCAGGCCGGCGGCCCGCCGAACGGCGGCGCGCCCCCGAACGGCGGCGGGTCGCCGTGGGCCCAGCCTCCGCAGCGCCCGGCGGACGGCGGCGAGCCGGCCGGGTCGGCGCAGGCCCCCGCCGACGTCGCGCGCCAGGGCCCGCAGCCGCCCGCCGCACCGGCCCGGCCCACCGCCCCACCGCCCGCCGGCCCCCAGACGCCGCACCCTGGCACCGAACCTCAGGCGCCGCAGCCAGCGATGCCCACGTCCGCGCAGGCCGTCCCCACGCCGGACGTCGCGCCGGTCGCACCGGTCGGGCCCCGGATGCCCGATGCAACGCCGCCGGCACCACCGCCCACCGCAGCCCCGCACGTCGCGGCGGAGCACGGCACGTCCGGTGCCCCGGCCACCGGGCCGGCGTACCAGGCCGGCGAGGCCGCCCAGGGTGAGACCGGGCAGGCCGCGCCCCGGCTCGGCCCGTTTCCGCCCGCGCCGGGCATCCCCGGCTACCCGCCGTCGGCCGCCCCGCCCGGCCCCGCCCCGCAGCACCAGGCCGGCTGGTACCCGCCGAACTGGCAGCCGGGCGCCCCCGGCGTCCAACCGGTGCCGCAGCCGCCGTACCAGGAGGCGGCGGGGGTGACCCGGATGCCGGCCGGGCAGGGCTGGGCACCCGACCCCGGCGTCACCCCGACCGCCGAGGACTTCGCCCGCCGCCGGCAGGCGAAACCGGTCGACCCCGTCGCCACCATGGGGGTACGGGCCGTGGTGAACCGGACGGGCCTGCTGCGGCTTCCGCCGGGCCGGCACGAGCAGGAGATCCGGCACGACATCGAGATGGTCCGCCGCAACTTCGGCGGCCTGCGCCAGGTGACCGTGGTCAACCCGAAGGGCGGCGCCGGCAAGACCGTGGCCATCCTGCTGCTCGCCATGACGTTCGGCCAGAAGCGCGGCGGGTACGTGCTGGCCTGGGACAACAACGAGACGCAGGGCACCCTGGGCATGCGGGCCCAGCAGGACTTCCACTCCCGTACGGTCCGCGACATGCTGCGCGACCTGGCCCAGTTCCAGGGCGCGCACGGCCGGGTCGGCGACCTGTCGCAGTACGTCCGCTCGCAGGGCGAGGGGATGTTCGACGTGCTCGCCTCGGACGAGTCGGCCACCGGGGGCGAGATGCTCACCGCCGCCGCGTTCGCGGAGATCCGCGAGGTGGTCAGCCGGTTCTACAAGCTGATCTTCGTGGACACCGGGAACAACGTGCGGGCGCAGAACTGGCAGGCCGCGATGGACGCCACCGATCAACTGGTGGTGACCATGTCGGCCCGGAACGACTCGGCGGAGACGGCGGCCCGGATGCTCGACCACCTGGAGCAGAGCGGGCGGCAGCGGCTGGTCCGCCAGGCGGTCACCGTGGTCTCGATGCCCCCCTCCCGCAAGGAGATCGACCTGCCCGCGATCCAGGCACACTTCGCGGCGCGGACCCGGGCGGTGCTGCTGGCGCCGTACGAGCGGTTGATCGACACCGGTGAGCCGATCCGGTACGGGCAGCTCTCCACCGCCACCCGGGACGCGTGGCTGAAGATCGCCGCCTCGGTCGCCGAAGGGCTCTGAGCGCCGGCGCGCCGGCCGCGTGGGTCTGTCCACCCCGGGCGGCCGGCGGGCCGGGTCAGTTGCCGGCCAGGGCGTCCCCGGCGGCCGGATCGCAGTCCCGGAGGAACTGCGCACAGCGGGCCGCCTCGTCCGCCTCACCGATCTCGCCGGCCGCGCGGGACAGCACGTACAGGCAGCGGAGGAAACCCCGGTTCGGCCGGTGCGACCAGGGCACCGGGCCGTGGCCCTTCCAGCCGCTGCGGCGCAGCTGGTCCAGGCCACGGTGGTAGCCGGTGCGCGCGAAGGCGTACGCCGGGATGACCTGGCCGGCGTCGAGCGCCCGGGTCGCGAGCGCGGCCCAGGCGGCGCTGTGGGTCGGGAACCGGGCCGCCACGCCCGCGTACGCCTCGTCGGTGCCCTGCTCGGCGGCGTCCGCCAAGGCGGCGTCGGCCTCTTCGTGCACGGGCAGGAGGGTGGCCGGTGGCTCAGGCAACAGGTTCTGCATCGCCCCATTCAACCCGCTTCGCACTGCCGGGCGCGAGGGGCCCCGCCCGGTTCCGGTGGCTGAACGGCTGAGGGCTGCGTCACGCCGGCGGCCCATGCCGCCGGCGGCCGTCCTGGACTACAACTGAGGGTCCGGAGCCTCCCCAGGAACCGGTTGCGCAGGAGCCCGGTGACCTCGGTCCCCGGGCTTCTGTCCGGGACCGGGCGGGCGCTGCCGTCGATGCCGTCCTCCCTGCTGGAGGGCACCCGCTGGAGCCGCAGGTTTGGCCGGTTGACCACGCCGGGCAGGATGACCTGGTGCCGACCCCACCTCCCGCGGACGTGATCGAGCCGCACGACAGCAGCCACGACGAGATCGAGACGCGTGCCGCGTTCGACCGGCACCTGGCCGCCGGCAGCCTGGCCGGGCTCACCGTGCAGGGGCTGCGCCTCGACCTCGACCCCGTACCCGATCTGACCGCCACCGAGGTCACGGGCACCCTCTTCGTGGGCTGCCGGTTCGCCGGCCGGGAGGTCGGCGCCGACCTGGTGCGGCGCGGGGCCAACGTGGTGCCGCCGTTCTCCGGGCTGCCCTACCCGACCCAGCCGGGCCATCTGTACACCGCGGACGACCTGGCCGCCGGCTTCGCCGAGGGCGGCTTCGCCGGGATGTACGACACCCGGGTGTACGCGCACTTCCGGGCGCACGGCGGCGCCCTGCCGGACGTACGGGAGGCGCTCGGCCAGCGACTGCACGACCATGGGGTGGACAATGCGCTGGCCGACGCCACCCGGGCCTGGCTGGCGGTGCACGGGCCGCAGTCCGTGGTGGGTGTGATGGGCGGGCACGCGGTGCCGCGCGGCAGCGCCGCGTACCGGATGGCGGCGGTGCTGGGCTGGGAGCTGGCGCGGGCGGACCGGCTGGTGGTGACCGGCGGCGGACCGGGCGTGATGGAGGCGGCGAACCTCGGCGCGTTCCTCGCGGCCTGGCCGGCGGAAGAGCTGACCGCCGCGATCGACCTGCTCGCCCAGGCGCCGGACTTCACCGACCACGACCGGTACACCGAGGTCGCGCTGCGGGTCCGGGAGAAGTACGCGGCCGGCCCGGCGCTGCCCGCCCCACGGCCGGCGGCGGCCGGCACCGCGTGGGCCCGCTCCGGCGGGCTCGCCATCCCCACCTGGCTGTACGGGCACGAGCCGGCGAACCTGTTCGCCGGGCGGATCGCGAAGTACTTCTCCAACGCGATCCGGGAGGACACCATCCTCCGGCTGGCCCGGGGCGGGATCGTCTTCGCGCCCGGCCGGGCCGGCACCGTGCAGGAGGTGTTCCAGGCGGCGACCAAGACGTACTACGGCACCGACGGGGCCAGCGGCGCGTACGTCTTCCTGGACCGGGCGTACTGGGCCACGGAGCTGCCGGTCGCGTCGCTGCTGCGGCCGCTGTTCGCGGCGTCGCCGTTCGGGGACCTCTCCGACACCGTGCACTTCACCGACGACGTCCACGAGGCCGTCCGGCTGCTGGTGAGATGAAAGGCGGGGGCCCTTCTTGACAGACGTCTGTCAAGAAGGGCCCCCGCCTGACACGTGCGGCGGCTACTTGGTCATCGTGGTGCCGGTGGAGCGCAGGTGCTCGCAGGCCTCCACGACGCGGGCGGCCATGCCGGCCTCGGCGGCCTTGCCCCAGACCCGCGGGTCGTACATCTTCTTGTTGCCGACCTCGCCGTCGACCTTCAGCACCCCGTCGTAGTTGCGGAACATGTGGTCCGCGACCGGGCGGGAGAAGGTGTACTGGGTGTCGGTGTCGATGTTCATCTTCACTACGCCGTAGTCCAGCGCCTCGCGGATCTCCGACAGCAGCGAGCCGGAGCCGCCGTGGAAGACCAGGCTGAGCGGCTTGTCCTTGCCGTACTTGCCGCCGACCGCCACCTGGATGTCGTGCAGCACCTGCGGGCGGAGCTTGACGTTGCCCGGCTTGTAGACGCCGTGCACGTTGCCGAAGGTCAGCGCCGCCATGTAGCGGCCCTTCTCGCCCAGGCCGAGCGCGTCGACCATGGCCAGGCCGTCCTCGACGGTGGTGTAGAGCTTGTCGTTGATGGCGTTCTCGACGCCGTCCTCCTCGCCGCCGACGACGCCGACCTCGATCTCAAGGACGATCTTGCCCTTGGCGGCCTCGGCGAGCAGCTGCTCGGCGATCTCCAGGTTCTCCGCCACCGGCACGGCCGAGCCGTCCCACATGTGGGACTGGAAGAGCGGCTCCTGGCCGTTCTTGACCCGCTCCTGCGAGATCGCCATCAGCGGCCGGACGAACTTGTCCAGCTTGTCCTTCGGGCAGTGGTCGGTGTGCAGGGCGATGTTCACCGGGTACTTCTTGGCCACCTCGTGCGCGTACGCGGCGAACGCCGTCGCGCCGGTAACCATGTCCTTGATCGACGGGCCGGACAGGTACTCGGCGCCGCCGGTGGAGACCTGGATGATGCCGTCGCTCTCCGCGTCGGCGAAGCCCTTCAGCGCCGCGTTCAGCGTCTGCGAGGACGTCACGTTGATCGCGGGGTACGCGTACCGGCCGGCCTTGGCGCGGTCCAGCATCTCCGCGTAAGCCTCGGGGGAAGCGATGGGCATGTCGAACGCTCCTTACTTACCGCTGTCGGCCGTGCAGGCCGCTGTCTTCCATGGGTGCGCCGGACCGCGCTGTCCACCGCCGGCAGTATCCCGTAGTAGGCGGTGGCGGGCACAACCGACCCGGGAACCGCTCACGGACGCCCCACTCGGTCCGGCACGGCGACGCTGATCAGCCAGCTCACCACGGCCATCACGATGGCGCCCCAGAACGCGGCCCAGAAGCCGTCCACGTGGAACGGCAGGTGCAGTTGCCGGGCGATCCAGTCGGTGAGCAGGAACAGCAGCGCGTTCACCACCAGCGCGAACAGGCCCAGGGTGACCAGGTAGAACACGCAGCCGAGCACCCTGATGACCGGCTTGAGCACCGCGTTGACCACGCCGAAGATCAGCGCCACCGCGAGCAGGGTGAGCCCCGTGTTCGCCCCGTTGCGCCCGGTCACCTCGACCCCGGGCACGATCAGCGTGGTGACCCACAGCGCTATCGCGGTGATCACCAGCCGGATCAGGAAGCCCACGTACTCATCCTGGCACCGGCCGGCCAGTGCGGTGGGTCAATCCGGCGACTCGGGTTGTTGACCGGGGCCCCCGCCTATGCAAAAAGCGTTAACAGGGAGCCCTTCCTTCTCTCCGAGCGGGGAGCGGGGGCAGGCCGTACGGTGGTGGGGCAACTGTCCGCCACGATCCAGGGAGGGAAGATGGGTCAGCCCGACGAGGACTTCACCCCGAGCGACCACCTCGCTCCGGAGGAGCGGGACCTGGAGGCGGAGCCGGCCGACGCGGTCGAGCAGGCGGCGGTGGTCGCCCCGGAGGAACGCGACGCCGAGCCGCACCGGGGCATGGAGGTCGACGACTGGGACGCCATGGAGCAGGCCCGGGTGGTCACCGCCGACGAGGACGACTACCGCTGATTCCCGCTCGCGCCCGGCGACCGGGCCCCTCGTCGGGGCGCCGGCCGCCGGGCGCGGCTCAGTCCAGCTCGGTGACCCACTTCGGGTTCCGGGCCGTCCAGTCGGCCAGCCGGTCGTCGCGCAGGGCGGGGAAGAAGCTCCGCGCCGCCGGGTCGAGCGCCACACCCGAGCTGTCGGCGGAGAAGACCGCCGGCACGCTGACCGCGACCGGGTCGGCCGAGGCGGCGGCCGACGCCAGTGCGAGCAGCTCCGGGACGGTGGCCGAGCCGGTCTGGGTGACCAGGCCGCCCCGGTTCAGCTCGCGCAGCAGGGCCGCCAGCAGCGCCGGATCGGTCAGCACGCCCCGCTCGTCTACGCGGTGGAGCAGCCCCGCCGCGTACCGCTGGGCGTTGCGGTCCCGGTCGAACCCGCCCCACGTCATGCCGTACCGCTGGCGCAGCAGGTCCACCGAGGCCCGGCCGTCGAGCCGCTGGCAGCCGGCGGGGAAGACCCGCCCGGTGTGCACCGAGCGGACCCGCTGCGGCAGGCAGACCGGCACCCCGTCCAACGCGTCGGTGAGCGTGCGCAGCACCGGGTAGCTGAGCACCGCGCCGGCGTCCATCCGCACGCCGGTCAGGTCGGTCACGGCCCGGTGGGTGGCCGCGTAGCCGGCCCGCAGGTCGGTCCCGCCCGCCACGAACGTGGCGTTCAGCTTGCCGATGCGGCCCCCCGGATAGGCGACCGGCAGGTCCCGGGGCACCGAGATCAGGTAGAGCCGGCTGCGGTCGGCGGGCACGTGCACGATCAGCACCGAGTCGGCGCGCGGCGCGCGTGCGCCGTCCGCGACGTCGACGCCGAGCAGCAGCACGTTCAGCGCCGCGGCCGGTGCCGCCGGACCGGCGGCCGTCCCACCGGTGGGCACCGGGCGAAGCTGCGGCGCGGCGAGCCCAACCGCGCCGAGCAGGGCCAGCACCGCGCCGGCCGCCGCGGCCGTCCGCCGCCGGCGCCGCCGCCGTACGACCAGCCGGTCGATCGCCGCGCGCACCGGTCCGACCGGCGGGGTGAGCGGCTCGTGCCGGGCGAACGCGGCACGCAGTTGATCCTCGGTCATCAGCAAGCCTCCACGTATGTGGCCCGGAGCGTGGCGAGGGCGCGGGAAATGGACGAGCGGACGGTCCCGACGGCGCAGCCGAGGATCTCGGCGATCTCCGCGTCGGGCAGATCCTCGTAGTAGCGCAGCACCAGCGTGGCGCGCTGCCGGCGGGGCAGCCCGGCCAGCCAGGACCAGACCTCGTCCCGGTCCACCGCCGACTGGGCGTGGTCGGCGCGGGCCGGCACGCCCTCGTCGGGTTCACCGCGCAGCAGCACCCGGCGCACCCAGGAGCCGCGCCGCCAGTCCACGTACTGGTTGGTCAACATCCGTCGCACGTACCGCTCGGGCGAGTCGGCCCGGGCGACCCGTCGCCAGTTCAGTTGGGCCCGCACCATGGTCTCCTGCACCAGGTCCTGCGCCTGGTGCGGATCGCCGGTCAGCATGACCGCGTACCGCAGCAGCGCGGCCAGCCGCGAGTCGGCGAACTCCTCGTATGTCACTGCACCTCCCGGGTGTGTCCCGACTGGAGTGACGGGAGTGGGCGGCCGAAACATTGCATTCTCGCCGGTCAACCTTTCGGCCATTCCGGGGCGCGAACGGCCGAGCCGGCGGCCGAAGTCCGCAGGAGTCTTCTAGGCTGCGCAGGCTGCCTCGGCATCCCCTGACGGAGGACCCTCCACATGCATGCGCACTCGACCCGGCGCTGGCTCGCCGGGCTCGGCGTGGCCGGCGCGCTCGTCGCCGCCTCCGCCATTCCTGCCGTCGCCGCTCCGCCGCCCCTGCCCGACCGGCAGGCGCAGGAGTTCGCGCTCTACGGCAACAACGTCACGGTCGCGCCGGGCGGGCCGGAGAAGTACGTCGGCCTCTACGGCTTCGCCGGCGAGCCGCTCGGCACGTACACGGTCACGGTGGACCGGGGTGGGGTCGCCGACTTCGCCGTCGTGCGATCTGCCGAGGGTTCCGTCCCGTGCACGGAGCAGGGGCCGGTCCTCACCTGCAAGGTGGACGGCGACGGGGAGCCGGAGTTCGGGCTGATCGAGCTGGCCGTGCAGGCCACCGACACGGCCGAGCTGGGACGCAAGGGCGAGCTCACCTTCACCGTCGCCGCTCCGGGCACCGGCACCGAGACGTTCCGCTCGACGGTCACCGTGGGCGAGGGCGTCGACCTGGCCGCCGGCGACGACCTGAGCCTGAGGGGCGCGCCCGGTGCGACCGTCGCCGCCCGGATCACGCTGACCAACGCGGGTGAGACGACCGCCGACGGTGCGGTCCTGCTGGTCGCCGGCTCGTACGCCTTCACGCCCGCGAAGCGTTACGAGAACTGCGAGTACGCCGTCGACGCCTTCGTGCAGAACATCTTCGCCTGCACCTTCGACGGAAAGGTCGCGCCGGGTGAGACCGTCGCCGTCGACCCGTCGTTCGGCTTCGCCGTCCCGTCCGACGCCTGGGCCCCCGACCAGCAGCCCGGTGTCAGCATCTGGCTGACCAAGGCCGACTGGCAGGAGGCCCGGGACGAGGTGGGCCTGTTCGGCGAGGTCCGGGCGAAGGGCACCGGCGGGACGCTGCGGCTGACCGCCTCGCGCACCGCCCAGTCGATCCCGCAGACGGACACCGACTTCGACAACAACGCCGCCGGCCTGCTCTTCGAGATCACCGGCAACCAGAAGGCCGACGTGGTCGCCACCGGGGCCCGGGTCAAGGGCCAGGTCGGCACGGTCGTCCAGACGACCGTCGGCTACACCAACCGGGGCCCGGCGGCGGTCAACACCGGCGGCGGCGAGGGTCTGCTCGCCCTGGCGCTGGTGACCGTCCCGGTCGGCACCACCGCCGTGAAGGTGCCGGGGGACTGCTTCGCCGCCGACGGCAGCGGCGAGGACGGCGGCGACGCCGGCGCGGCAGCGTACGTGTGCTTCCTGCTGGACGTGATCGGCAAGGGCCGGACGGCGGCGTTCGAGTTCGGGCTACGCATCGACAAGGCGGGCCCGCTCACCGGCGAACTCGTGGTGATCACCGGCAACCAGACCGGTGAGCGCCCGGATCTCGACCCGGCCAACAACACCGCGGCGATCCTGGTCAACCCCGCCAGCGGCGGTGGCGACAACGGCCCCGGTGAGGGCGGTACCGCCGCCCCGGGCGGCGGCCAGGGCGGCGGCCTGCCGGTCACCGGCGCCCCGGCCGGCCTGATCGCCGGGATCGGCGGCCTGCTGCTGGTGGCCGGCGCGGTCGGCTACCTGGTGGCTCGGCGTCGCCGGACCCGTTTCGTGGCCTGATCCATCCGCTTCACCAGGTGCCCCGCCGGACGCCCGACGTCCAGCGGGGCACCGCCGTCTTCGCCGTCGCGGGTCCGCGGGGTGGGACGGCAGGTACGGGTGCTGACGTGCGGCGGGCCGGTCGGGACCGGACCCGGATCCCCGCCCCGGTCGCGTACCCTGTGTGGCCGTGGACACAGCAGAGAAGACGCGGGTGATCTCGGAGAGCGTCGCCTTCAACCCACTCGACCCCAAGGATCTTTTGCAGACGTTCGGCCTGATCGGCGTCTGGGTGATCCTCTTCGCCGAGACGGGCCTGCTGGTCGGGTTCTTCTTCCCCGGTGACTCGCTGCTCTTCCTGGCCGGCGTCGCCGCGTCCCCGGTCGCCGATGCGATCTTCGGTGACGGCACCCGGCTCTCCCTGGCCGGCCTGCTGATCGGTGGCCCGATCTGCGCCATCGTCGGCGCGCAGCTGGGGCACTGGCTGGGCGCGCGCTACGGCCGCCGGATGTTCGACAAGCCCAACTCCCGGCTGTTCAAGCGGGAGTACGTGGAGAAGGCCGAGTACTACTTCCAGAAGTTCGGCCCGGCCAAGGCGGTGGTGCTGGCCCGCTTCATCCCGATCGTGCGGACCTTCCTCAACCCGGTCGCCGGGGCGCTGGGGATGCCGGCCCGCCAGTTCCTCCTGTGGAACGTGGTCGGCGCGATCGTCTGGGTGGACGGCATCCTGCTGATCGGCTACCTGCTGGCCGAGCAGATCTACAACGCGATCGGCGACAAGATCGACAGGTACATCCTGCCGGTGGTGGCGCTGATCATCGTGATCTCGGTGCTGCCGATCTTCTTCGAGTTCCTCCGGGACCGGCGGGCCCGCAAGCGCGGCGAGGCGGTCAGCGTGGTCGCGGCGGCCAGCGCCGCGGGCGCGGTCGAGGCGGTCCGCGACGCGGTCGAGCACCACGGCGGCCAACACGGGCACGACCGGCAGCAGCCCCCGTCGGGCGCCCCGCAGGAGTACGGCGATCCCGAGCGGCCGCGCGGGCGGGTCTACGGCCGGCCGCAGCAACCGGACCCGCAGGGCTACGGCGAGCCGCCCGCGACCGGCCGCCAGCCGGCCGACCCGTGGCGACCCGACCAGGGGCGCGACTACTGACGACGTACGCCGACGGCCGGGTTCCCTGGTGGGACCCGGCCATCGGCGCCCCGGCCGGTCTCCCGGCGGGTTCGGTCAGTGACGTGCCCGCGGACGGGCAGGCGTCATCGCCCGGTGGTGGCGCCACCCCTGGTCCGCCACCCGATGCCGCCCCGGCTCGGGGCGGCCCGGAGCGTTCGCGTCAGCGGGCCTTCTTGGTGGCCCGCTTGCGCGGCGGGGTGAGCAGGTCGGCGATCGTGGCGATCGCCGAGGGCACCAGTCGGTAGTACGCCCACACACCACGCTTCTCCCGCTCCAGCAGGCCCGCCTCGGTGAGGATGCGGAGGTGGTGGCTGACCGTCGGCTGTGAGAGGCCGAGCGGCGCGGTCAGGTCGCACACGCACGCTTCGCCCTCGGGGGCCGACTGGATCAGGCTGAGCAGCCGCAGCCGCGCGGGATCGGCAAGGGCCTTCAGGACCCCCGCGAGCCGCTCGGCATCGGCACGTTCGATCGGCTCGCCGGCAAGCGGCGAGATCTGAGGCATGGTCATTTCAGCCAACGCAGTTCCCACGAATTCCATCCTTCCACCAGCACCATCGATCCGCCTGCATATCAGCAGATCCGAATCGGCAAATTTTTACGCCAGAAGGCCGAGGTCAGCCAACGTATAGGCCGCCCGATACGGCAGCCCGGCGGCTCGCACCGTGTCGCCGGCGCCTCGATCAACAATAACCGCCACTCCCACCACCTCGGCCCCGGCCTCTCGAAGCGCGTCGACGGCGGTCAACACGCTGCCACCCGTGGTCGACGTGTCCTCCACGGCCAGCACCCGGCGCCCGGCCACGTCCGGGCCCTCGATCCGGCGTTGCAACCCGTGCGCCTTGCCGGTCTTGCGCACCACGAACGCGTCCAGCGGCCGGTCGGCGGCGGAGGCCGCGTGCAGCATGGCGAACGCGACCGGGTCGGCCCCCAGGGTCAGCCCACCGACGGCGTCGAACTCCCAGTCGGCGGTGAGATCCCGCATCACCCGGCCCACCAGTGGCGCGGCGCGGTGATGGAGCGTGACGCGGCGCAGATCGACGTACCAGTCCGCCTCCTGGCCCGAGGAGAGCACCACCCGGCCGTGCACAACAGCCAGGTCACCGATGAATTTACGCAGGTCGTCGCGGTCCCCCATGGCGATAGAGGGTACTGCGCAACTCTGGGAGCCGGGTGCGGGGCCCGCCGCGGTCAGCCCAGCGGGCGACCGACGGGTGGCGATGTCCGACTACTCTGGGCAACCGCGGCCGGCCTCGGTACGGGTGGCGTCCCGGGGACGGGACGCCGGTGCGGGGGCGGCGTTCGTCAGCTCGGGTCCCGGTCGACCCGGCCCCGGGTGTCCTTTGAGGCGCGCTGCAGCAACCGTCGCGGCGCGTGCCGCAGCCCGGCCACGGCCAGCTTGTACTTCCAGTCCGGGACGCTGACCAGCTTGCCTTTCCGCAGGTCACGCAGGCCCTCGTCGACCACATCGTCGGCTCGCAGCCACATCCAGCCCGGTGTCTTCGACATGTTGATGCCGGCCCGGTCGTGGAACTCGGTACGGGTGTAGCCGGGGCAGAGCGCCATCACCCGCACCCCGAACGGGCGGGCGGACTGGCCGACGGACTCGCTGAAGTTGGTCACCCAGGCCTTGCTGGCCGAGTACGTCGAGCCGGGCATCACCGCCCCGAAACCCGCGACCGAAGAGACATTTATCACTGCCCCGCGCCGCCGTTCGGTCATCCCGGGGAGCGCGGCGAGGGTCAGCCGCAGCACCGCGTGCACGTTGAGCCGGAGCAGGCGGGCCTCATCCTCGACGGTGGACCGCAGGAACGGCCGGTTCAGGCTGATGCCGGCGTTGTTGACCAGCAGGTCGACCGGTCGGCCGTCGGTCAGCCGCCGCTCGACCACGGCGCAACCGTCGTCCGTGGACAGGTCGGCGGGCAGCGTCTCGACCTGCCGGCCGTGCCGCCCGGTCAGCTCGGTGGCGGTGGTGGCGAGCCGATCGGCGTCCCGCGCCACCAACACCAGGTGCCAGCCGTCGGCGGCCAGGCGGCGGGCGAACGCGGCACCGATGCCGGCCGTGGCGCCGGTGATCAGCGCCCAGCGCTCGGCGGTGGGGTCCTCGGACGTCACGGGCGATCCTCAGCGGGGCGGGTACGGAGGCGGGCCGGGCGCCACCGGCGGGACGGGTGCCGGCCGGTGCGCGCCGAACCAGGCGTTCACCGCCGGCGTCGCCAGCAGCGCGGCCACCACAAGGTAGCCGAGCGCCTGGCCGGCGGAAAGCCCTCCGTTGAGCGGGAGCCACCAGGATGGATAGGCGTCGGCGACCGTGCCGAGCAGTTCGCCGCTGGCCTGTTCGCCGCCGAGCCGCAGCGGGGCGGCCCGCTGGCCGACCAGCAGGGCCAGTGCACCACAGCCGCAGAGCAGTCCGAGCCCGCACACCACCCAGGTGGCGATGCGCGCGCCGGGGCGGCCGGCCAGCAGGCCGAGGGCGAGACCGACGAGCAGCACCCCGGCCAGCACCGTCACCACGGCCGACAGCACGGCGGCGGCGCGGATCAGGGTGACCACCGCGTCGACCTGGTCTTGCCCGGCGGTGGTGGTACCGGCCGCCGCCCGGAACCGGTCCACCGTGCCGGCCATGGCGAGCAGCCCGGCGAGGGCGGACAGCAGCGCTCCGGCGGCCATCAGCACCAGGGCCACCGCCGCGAACGTCACCCCGGCGGGACGGCGGGCCGGCGCGGACACGGGGTACGACACGACAGATCCCTCCGGTAGGCGTCGGCTTGCAACCTACTCGGAGGGATCGTCGGCGTCGCTGTTATCCGCGGGTCAACTTCCGCTGGGCCGGTTCGGGTCGTCGGTCGGCGGCTGTCCCGGGCCGGGCTGGTCCGCCGGCGGGCCGGAGGACGGCGGGACCGGCGGCTGCCACTGCTCGTGGCCCTGGGGCTGGCCCGGGTGACCGGGCTGCGGGTAGCCGGGCTGTGGGTAGCCGGGTTCGCCCTGCGGGTAGCCGGGCTGACCCTGCCCCGGGTACGGCGGCTGCCCTGGGTACGGCGCCTGGCCGGGGGCCGGCGGGTAGCCGGGCTGGCCGGACTGCGGGTAGCCGGGCTGGCCGGACTGCGGGTAGCCGGGCTGGCCGGAAGCCGGCGGGTAGCCGGGCTGGCCGGACTGCGGGTAACCCGGCGTCGACGGATACCCGGGGTAGCCCGGCGTCGGCGGCTCCCAGGCCTGCTGCGGCTTGCGGAAGAACTCGTTGGCCTGCGGCAGGGCCAGCAGGATCAGCGCGCCCACCAGGCAGAGCAGGGCGAGCACGCCGAGCAGGGTGGTGACCGGGGTGAGCCAGGAGGGCAACGCCTCGTCGAGCCGGCGCTGGACCTCCTCCGGGCTGGGCTGGCTGCCGTTGTTCGTGTTGCCGGAGTTGACGAACCCGCCGCTCGCGGAACTGAGCAGGCCGCCGCCGGTGCAGCAGATCATGATGCCGCCGAGCACCCAGGTGGTGATCCGGGCGCCGTTGCGGCCGCGGTTGTTGAGCACCGCCAGCACGACCAGTCCGATCGCCAGCAACAGCACCAGCACGGCGCCGCCCACGCTGGCGGCGAAGGCGATGGTGCCGACCGCCTCCGCGCCCTCCTGCGTGGTGCCGGAGTAGACGTCCTCCAGCGCGTCGCGGACCTTGCCTGCGGTGGCGAGGGTGATGATCAGATTGATCAGCTGGATGGCGGCCACCGCCATCAGCAGGTAACTGGAAATCGTCACGACGGACGGCCGCACCCGGGCCGGTGGTGTGCTTGGGGATTCGACCACGATTCTCCTTCCCTAGATCGCGCCCACACCGTATCGACAAGGGGCCACGGGAGCACGACAGCAGGTCGGGACCCGCCGGGCCGGGTGGGTGGTTTCAGCGCGGTTCGGCCGGGAGTTCGCGGCTCAGCCGGCGGTGCTCGGCGGTCACCACGCCGAGCAGGAACAGGTCCACCGCCAGGTTGACGACCGCGCCGAACTGGTTGACGGTGAAGTTGAAGACCTGCCCGAACAGCAGGTCGACCAGGAGGGCCAGCTTGAACAGCCGGAACGCGCCGACGCGGTCCCGGCGCAGCCGCACCGCGCCGCGCACGCTGAGCACCGCGGTGATCAGCGCGGCGGTCAGGACTCCGATCACCGCGCCCCATTCGCGTTCCCGGTCCAGCTCGCCGGTGGCCACGTCCAGCACCACCGCGACGACCGTCACCACCGGCTCGACCAGCAGATAGACCACCACCGGCCAGACCAGCCAGCGGCGCTCGGTCAGCCAGACGACCAACCGGCCGAACCGGTCGGCCCAGCGCCGCCAGAACCGCACCGGTGGCGGCTCCCGCCGGGGCACCGCGTCGAGCAGCTGCACCATCGCCGCCTCGACGGTCGGGCCGGCCCCCTGCACGAGGCGGAGCACGGCGATCCGCCGCCGGTCGGTGAGCCCGCCCGGCACGCCGGACAGGGTCAGGTCGAGCGCGTTGGCGATCCGCTCGTCGGGGGTCAGCCGGGTCCGCCCGCGGACCGCCTGGGTGAGCACCACGAGCAGGGCGAACGCCGCGTAGATTATGCCGGCGGCGGGGGCGTAGAAGTAGTCGGTCCGGGCGGTGACGAACTTGCCCACCTCGTCGATGAAGAGGCCGAAGCCGATCCCGCCGACGATCGCCCCGGCGGTGCGCGGCCCGCCGCCGAGGAAGACCAGCGCGATCCCCAGCCCGACGGCCATCAGCAGCCCGCCCCAGAGCACGTGCGCGATGTGCAGCCCGCCACCGCCGAGCTGCGGCCAGCCGGCGGCCTGCAGGTACGCCCGGACGGCCAGCACGGTGACCACCCCGGAGAGCACGAACGCCTGGAGGTACGCGGCCCCGTCGACCACCCGGGTCGGGACCCGCCGGCGCAGCCACCCGGGCTCCGGGCGGGGCGGCCGGCGGGACGGGAACATGCCCGAACCCTAGTAGCCGCGCCACTCGGCGCGCGCGTACTCCAGCACCCTCGGCCGCAGCAGCGTCGAGGCGGGTACGTCGATCCGGGCCCGGTCGGCGGGGAAGGTGGCCGCCGCGGCCAGCACGTCCGGGGTGAGGAAGCGCAGCCGGGGCGCGTCGTCGGGCAGCGCCAGCGCGGGCGGGGCGGGCCCGGGCGCGGCGAGCAGGAAACCCCAGTCGCCGAAGCTCGGCACATCCACGTGGTACGGGGTGGTGCCGAACCCGGCCTCGCGGACCGAGCGCTCGATCGACCAGTACGACCGGGGCGCGAAGTACGGCGACCCGGACTGCACCACCAGCCGGCCGCCGGGGGCGAGCACCGAGCGGGCCAGCCCGTAGAACTCGACCGTGTAGAGCTTGGCGGTGGCCGTCTCGTCCGGGTCGGGCAGGTCGGCCACCACCACGTCGAAGCGTTCCGCCGCGGTACGCAGCCAGCCGAACGCGTCCAGGTTGAGCACCCGCACCCGGGGGTCGGCGAACGAGTCCCCGTTGAGCGCCCGCAGCTGCGGCACGCTGCGGGCCAGCCGCACCACCGCCGGGTCGAGGTCGACCACCGTCACCCGGCGCACGTCCGGGTACTTCAGGATCTCCCGCACCGCCAGCCCGTCGCCCGCGCCGAGCACCAGCACCTCGCCGTGCGGCCCGCGCATCGCCGGGTGCACCAGCGCCTCGTGGTAGCGGTACTCGTCGACGGAGCTGAACTGGAGGTCGCCGTTGAGGAACAGCCGCAGGTCGGTCTGCGCGTGGCCGACCTCGCGCACCGAACGGGTCAGCACGATCTCCTGGTAGCGGCTGCGCTCGGCGTGCACCACCGGGTCGCGGTAGAGCTGCTGCCGGGCGGTCACCTCGAAGTCGGCCGCGGTGATCCAGGCGTACCCGAGGCCGAGGGCGACCACGACGGCGCCGGCGCCCAGCGCGACGCTTGACCGGCGGCTCAGCTCCCGCCGGAACACCGTGCAGACCAGCGCGAGCCCGGCCACCGCGTTCACTGCGCCCACCACCAGCGCGCCCTTGAGCTGGCCGAAGACCGGGATCAGCAGGAACGGGAAGGCCAGCCCGCCGAGCAGCGCGCCGACGTAGTCGGCGGCGAACAGGTCGGCCACCGCGCTGCCGGCGGACTGCTCCCGGATGCGTTGCAGCAGCACCATCAGCAGCGGGATCTCCGCGCCGATCAGCAGGCCGAGCACGAACGCCGTGCCGACCAGCGCCGGCCCGTAGAGGTCCAGCCAGGCGAACGCGGCGTACAGGCCGAGCACGGAGAGCCCGCCGAGCAGGGCCAGCAGCAGCTCGATCGCGGCGAACGCCGCAGCCGCGCGGCCCTGCAACGGCTTGGCGGCGAGCGCGCCGACGCCCATCGCGAAGACCATCACGCCGAGCACGATCGACGCCTGGCCGACCGTGTCGCCGATCAGGTAGCTGCCCAGGGCGACCAGCGCCAGCTCGTACACCAGACCGCAGGCCGCGCAGACGAAGACCGCGAGCAGCACCGCGGCCCGGGCCAGCCGCCACCGCGGCGGCGCATCGGTGGTCACGCCGGTCCCCGGGTACGCGGCCCCGCCGTCCCCGCCCCGGCGCGCTGCCCGGGTGCGGCCCCCCGAAGCTTGCGACCACTCCGGCTCGGCGCGTCTGGCGCCGCGCCCCGACCCGGAGCAGTCGTCCGGCGGCGCTGCACCACCCCGACGGTGAGCAGCAGCGCGGTGACCAGCAGCAGGCCGAACGCGGCGAGCAGCCAGCCCCAGCGGTCCCGGAGGAAGTCGTTGCCGGCGGCGGGCAGCGGCGGTGCGCTGGCGGCGGCGCTCGGCGTCGGGGCCGGGTCGGCCAGCCCCGCCTCGGCGGCCAGCAGCGGCAGCATCACCGCGGCCCGGGTGACCGCCCAGCCCGGGTCGTCGACGAAGACGTCCTCGGTCAGCCCGAGCCGCTCCAGGCCCTGCCGGACGCCGGACAGGCTCGCGGCGGAGACGTCCGGCGAACCGGTGACCCGGACGGCGGCGGAGTCCTCGCTCTCGCTGCTCGCCGAGGTGTAGTGGATCTGCGCCTCGACCTGCAGCCAGCGCGGGCAGGTCGGGTTCTGTGCCACCGCCACCCCGGCGCCGAGGTTGGAGCCGACGTCGACCGGTTCGACGCCGTAGCCCTCGCCCAGCCGCCAGCCGTAGCAGATGCCCTGGCTGTCGGCGGCGCGGACGAGCAGCGGCACGGTCCCGGCGCGCTCGTCGGCGGCGGGCGCCGGCACGGCGGTGTCGGAGTCGCTGCCGAAGAGCGAGCCGAGGGTGCAGGCGGCCACCGCGCCGAGCAGGCCGACCCAGAGCAGCGCCTGCTTCCAGACCGGCGTCTTGTTCGCCGGTTTACTCGCCCCGGTTCTCGCCGAACTCGACCGCTTCGCCGCGGTCATCAGCTGATCGCGGCGGCGATGATCGCGCCGGTGGCCAGGTGGACGACCGCCGAGATCCAGACCGCCGGGTGCGGCTCCGGGTCGACCAGCAACTCGCCCAGCCGGCCCGGGGTCGCCGCGTCCAGCAGCACGAACGCCCCCGCCATGATCAGCAGCCCGAGCAGGCCGTACGCGGCGGAACCGACCAGGCCGAGGACGAAGTCGTCCGCGCTGGCGACGATCGCGGCCACCACGATGATCCCGACGCCCGCCAGGTTCGAGGCGAGCAGCAGCGCCGCGTTGCGGTTGCGCCGCACCCAGATCAGCTCGTGGAGCCGGCCGGGGGTGGCCACGTCGACCAGGACGTAGCCGACGGCCATCAGGACGACGCCGACCACGCCGTAGGCGAGCGTAACCAGCAGATCGGTGACGAGATGCTGCACAGGAGGCTCCAGGATGAGGGGTTCGGAGGGCTACTTGCCGACGCCGGGGCCGCCGCCCCGGACGGTGCTGCCCCTGCCCCAGCCCCAGTGGCCGCCCACGGTGGAGTGGTAGCGGGGGTACGCGGTCCGCATGCTTTCGAGCAGGATCAGCGAGCCGGCGGCGATCGGCAGGATGACCACGGAGTCGTCGTCGTAGCGCAGGTAGACGCCGCTGCCGTCGACGTACTGGTCGGCCGGCTGCCAGGCATCGGTCACCTGCTTCGCCACCTGGCTCGGCGACTGGTCCGAGGTGTACGCGACCGCGTCACCGCCGATGTCCCGCGCGGCGGCCCGGGCGTAGTGGTCCTGCACGTAGCCGCGGGGCGAGAAGTTGCCGTAGAAGATCGCGAAGGCGGCGACCAGCGCGCCGACGACGGCGAACGCCACCCCCACCACGAACCAGCGCCGGTAACTCATGAGGTCACCACCGTTTCCGTCACCACCAGTTCGTTGGTTCGCGGGTACGCGTGCCAGGTGCGCCACGCCACCCGGCCGGCGGGCGGGTCGGGGCGCACGGCCAGCGCGGTCACCGCGTCCGGATCGCCGGGGAAGAGCCCGACCAGGGCGTACGGGTCGTCGGCCAGTTCGGCGCGGAGGGCGGCGACCCGGGTACGCAGCCCGTCGCCGGCCGGCCGGAGCACCGTCGCGGTGAACCGGTAACCGGCCGTCTCGTCGTGCAGCGTCTCGGGCAGCGCGGGCCGCCGGCCGGGCAGGCAGGCCACGGTCTCCGTCAGGTCGCCGTAGACGACCTGGTGGGAGGCGCCCAGCAGGCGCAGCCGCAGGCGTGCGCCGTCGGGCAGCGCCACCTCGCGGACGTGCAACGCCGGTCGTTCCGGACCGCCGAGGGCCAGGCTCAGCTCGGCGGCGCTGGTGTCGACGTACGGGACGTCGAGGCTGACCAGCACCCTCACTTCACCTCGCCGGCACCGGCCTGCGGATAGATCATCACCTCGGGGCGGTGCACCTGCTCGCCCCGGCCCACCTCCCAGCCCGCCTCCCCGTACGCCTCGAAGGCGAGCCGGGCGCCGCCCTGCGCCCGGTAGTCGTGGTAGCGGACCGTGCCGCTCGGGTCGAGGCCGGTGGTGCCGGTCGCCGAGTAGCGGGCCTGGCCGGACTCCTCCCAGGCGTACCGGCGGCCGTCGAAGTCGATGGTGGGGGCGCCCGGCGCGATGGTGGCGCCCGGCTCGGCGGTCCACAGCACCAGTTCCAGGTCCGGGTCCTCCTCGACGGAGAGCCACCGCTTCGCGCCGCCGGCGTCGTCCAGCAGGTGCTCGGCCCAGCTCCACGCCCCCTCGACCAGGTGGATCGAGCCGCGCACCGCGTACGACACGCCGCGGATCTCCACGATGTCGCCGGGCTTGAGCCGGCGCGGGTCCCCGCGCAGCGCGTCGGCGTCGGTGTCCCGGAACGGGTCACCGGGCGCCTTCGGGCGGGTACCGGACCGGCCCTTGCGCAGCGCGACGACGGCGATCACCACTCCCGCCACCCCGACCAGGCACCCCAGCGCCGTCACCAGGTACGCCAACCCACCATCCATCGCGCCGCCCCTCCCCAGTTGCGTCGGCGCAGACGGTAACAACCGCGCGCACCTGCGGACACTCGGCCGACTACTGAGTGACCGAACAGTGACCCGGCACCCACCCCCAGGTGGCCCCGGCGGCTGCCGACCGGCCCGGGGACGCCGGACACCGACCAGCCCGGCGGCGGGGCACGGACCTGGCCGGCGGCGGCCGGACGACGGTCGGCTCTGGTGAGCGGGATGACCGCCGTCCGGTCGCCGGGGGTCAGTTGTACTGGTTCTCCCCGGTCGCGGGCGGGTCGGCGCGTGGGGGGCCGTCGCCCGGAGCCGGCGGCGCCTGCGGGGCGATGTCGTGGCCGGCCCCGGTGGCCGGCAGGCCCGGACCCGCCGGGAACGGCGTCGTGCCACCGGCCGCCGGCCAGCCACCCGGACCGGCCGCCGGAGCCGTCGTCCCGCCGCCCTCCGGACCGGCCGCCGGCCAGCCACCCCAACCGGGGTGCGGCGGGACCCCGTGCGCCCGGGGATCGGGGCAGATCATGTAGCCGGGCGGCAGCATGAAGCCCGCCGGTCCCGGGTGGCCGGCGAGGCCGGGTCCGGCCGCCGGTGCCGGCACGAACCAGCGGCGGGCGGTCGACGAGGCCAGCAGCACCACCACCGCGACGGTGAGGGCGAAAGCGATCAGCAGCACCACGGCGGCGGCCGGGGCGGCGACGTCCGAGGCCAGGGGCTGGTCGTCGCGGTAGAGCGTGTCCAAGAACTTCGACCCACCCGAGTCGGCGTACCCGTCCGGTTCGGACAGTTCCTCCGGATCGCCGGCCAAGATGGCGAACGGGATCAGCAGGCCGCTACCGCAGACCGGCCCGACCACGACCAGCGCCTGGATGCCGGCGATGACGAAGGCCCCGATCCGCGCTGCGTTGCTGCCAAGGCCGACCCCGATGGCGGTGATCAGGATGGCGATCGCCAGGAGGACCAGCGGCACCCCCAACACGAGCGACATGACGACGTTGCCGGCGCGCTCGTCGGCCACGTCGGCCGGGTCGGCGTCGGGCACCATCCCGGCCACCCGGTCGATGTGGGCGTTCCAGTCGACGGCCTGCCACACCAGCAGGCCGAGCAGCAGGAGCAGGAGGGCCACCAGGGCGATCTGCAACCAGAACGCGACGGTGACGGCGGTGGGACGGGGTGGCCGTACCGGCGCCTCGGCGGGGGTCGTCATGCCGGGAAAGGTACGGCCTGGCGGCCACCCTGCGCAGTCCCCGGTCCGCCCGGGCGGATCAGCCGGCGGCGAGGCGTTCGGCGGCGTACTCGCCGAGGGTGGCCTTGTCCATCAGGCAGCCATTGAAGGTGGTGAACTCGCCCCGGTCGTCGCGCAGCCGCGTCCACGCCTCCCGGCCGGCGGCCGGGTCGACCCGTTCGAGCAGCGTCGCCGCGTACGCCCGGCCGGCCGGCGAGCCGTGCTTGAGCAGCCAGCGGACCTTCTTGCCGGCCGCCTCCGGATGCTCGGCCAGCGCCGCCTCGACGCGCTGGTACGCCTCGGTCACCGGCAGCACCTGCCCGGCGAAACCCACCCCGCCGAACGCCAGCGTGTCGGCGTCGGCCAGTTCCCGCACGGCCGCTTCGAGTTCCCGGTCCTTTCCGCCCATCCCCAACATGCCCTCATCCTTCCCCGCCGGCCGCACCCTCACCCCTCCGGAGGTGTCAGGAGGGGCCCCCGCCTATACAAGATGCGTTAAGCGGGGGCCCCGCCTTTTCACTTGACGGTGAGGGTGTCCTTGGTGTCGGCGAGGTCGACCTGCACGGTGTCGCCGTCGCGGACCTGCCCGGCCAGCAGCGCCTTGGCGAGCTGGTCGCCGATGGCGGACTGCACCAGCCGGCGCAGCGGCCGGGCCCCGTAGATCGGGTCGTAGCCGTGCTCGGCCAGCCACTTTCGGGCCGGTTCGGTGATCTCCAGGCCAAGCCGGCGGTCGGCCAGCCGGCGGCGCAACCGCATCAGCTGGATGTCCACGATGGCCCGCAGGTCGCCACCCTGGAGGGCGGCGAAGACCACGATGTCGTCGAGGCGGTTGAGGAACTCCGGCTTGAAGTGCGACCGGACCACCGCGAGGACGCCCTCGCGACGCTGCTCCTCGGCCAGCGTCAGGTCGCTGATCACCGACGACCCGAGGTTGGAGGTGAGGATCAGGATCGCGTTGCGGAAGTCCACCGTGCGGCCCTGGCCGTCGGTGAGCCGGCCGTCGTCGAGCACCTGGAGCAGGAGGTCGAAGACGTCCGGGTGGGCCTTCTCCACCTCGTCCAGCAGGATCACCGAGTACGGCCGGCGGCGCACCGCCTCGGTGAGCTGGCCGCCCTCCTCGTAGCCGACGTAGCCGGGCGGGGCACCGACCAGGCGGGCGACGGAGTGCTTCTCGCCGTACTCGCTCATGTCGATGCGGACCATGGCCCGCTCGTCGTCGAAGAGGAACTCGGCGAGCGCCTTGGCCAGCTCGGTCTTGCCGACACCGGTCGGGCCGAGGAAGAGGAAGCTGCCGGTCGGGCGGTCCGGGTCGGCGACGCCGGCCCGGGCGCGGCGGACCGCGTCGGAGACCGCGCCGACCGCCTCGGCCTGGCCGACCACCCGAGCGCCCAGCGACTCCTCCATCCGGAGCAGTTTGGCGGTCTCGCCCTCCAGCAGCCGGCCGGCGGGGATGCCGGTCCAGGAGGCGACCACGGCGGCGATGTCGTCCGCGCCGACCTCCTCCTTGAGCATCGCGCCGTCGGCCTGGAGCCGGGCCAGCTCCTCCTCGGCCCGGGTCAGCTCGTTCTTCAGCGCGGGGATCCGGCCGTACCGCAGCTCGGCGGCGCGCTCCAGCTCACCGTCGCGCTCGGCCCGCTCGGCCTCGCCACCGAGCCGTTCCAGCTCCTCCTTGGCGGTGGAGAGCTTGGTGATGTGGCTCTTCTCCAGTTGCCAGCGCTCGGAGAGCGCGGTGAGCTGCTCGCGCTTGTCGGCCAACTCCTTGCGCAGCCGCTCCAGGCGCTCGGCGGAGGCGGCGTCCGGCTCCTTGGCCAGCGCCATCTCCTCGATTTCGAGCCGGCGCACCGCCCGCTCGATCTCGTCCACCTCGACCGGGCGGGAGTCGATCTCCATCCGGAGCCGGGACGCGGACTCGTCGACCAGGTCGATCGCCTTGTCCGGCAGGAACCGGTCGGTGATGTAGCGGTCGGAGAGGGCGGCGGCGGCGACCAGGGCGGCGTCGGTGATGCGTACGCCGTGGTGCACCTCGTAGCGCTCCTTGAGGCCGCGCAGGATGCCGATGGTGTCCTCGATGGTCGGCTCGCCGACCAGCACCGGCTGGAAGCGACGCTCCAGCGCCGGGTCCTTCTCGATGTGCTCGCGGTACTCGTCCAGCGTGGTGGCGCCGACCATCCGCAGCTCGCCACGGGCCAGCATCGGCTTGAGCATGTTGCCGGCGTCCATCGAGCCCTCGCCCTTGCCGGCGCCGACGACGGTGTGCAGCTCGTCGAGGAAGGTGATGACCTGGCCGTTGGAGTTCTTGATCTCCTCCAGCACGGACTTCAGCCGCTCCTCGAACTGGCCACGGTACTGCGCGCCGGCCACCATCGCGCCGAGGTCCAGCGAGACGAGCTTCTTGTCCCGCAGCGACTCGGGCACGTCGCCGGCCACGATCCGCTGGGCCAGCCCCTCGACGATCGCGGTCTTGCCGACGCCGGGCTCGCCGATCAGCACCGGGTTGTTCTTGGTACGCCGGGACAGCACCTGGATCACCCGGCGGATCTCCGAGTCCCGGCCGATCACCGGGTCGATCTTGCCGTCGCGGGCGCTGGCGGTCAGGTCGACGCCGTACTTGGCGAGTGCCTGGTAGGTCTGCTCCGGGTCGGCGGTGGTGACCCGGCGGTCCCCACCGCGCACGGTCGGGAAGGCGGCGACCAGGTTCTCCTCGGTGGCGCCGGCGTTCTTGAGCGCGACGGAGACCGCACCGCCCACCCGGGCCAGGCCGGCGAGCAGGTGCTCGGTCGAGGTGTACTCGTCGCCCAGCGGCCGGGCGATCTGCTCGGCGGCGCCGATGGCGTTGACGAACTCGCGGGCCAGCGTGGGCTCGGCGATGCTGGAGCCGCGCGCGGCGGGCAGGGCGTCGACCGAGCGCTGGGCGACCCGGCGCAGCTCGGCGGGGTCGGCCCCGACGGCGCGCAGCAGGCCGGCGGCGGTCGAACCCTCGGTGTCGAGCAGGGCGAGCAGCAGGTGCCAGGGCTCCGCGGTGGCGTGGCCGCGCTGGTTCGCCAGCGCGACGGCGCCGGTGATGGTCTCGCGGCTCTTGGTGGTGAGGCGTTCCGTGTTCATGGGCTCCCCCGGATCGGCGTGTCCACTAGGAAGGACACAACCAGAGTTGAGCCTATTCCGCTCAACTCCACTGCTGTGACCTGAGTCACTTCGCGCGGGGTCGATTGCCGTGCCCTACGGCACGGGCCTGTGCCGTGCCGCCGGCCCGCCTAAGATCCGCTTCGATGGAGAACGTCGGCGGTGGCCGGCGGCGCGGGGGCGAAACCATCACCCTTGACTGCGCCACTCCACCATTTTCCATGCGCAGAATTAACCGAAACGCAGCCATTATCAAAGACTCTGCGCGAGGTATTGACATACTGCATTCCGGTGACAAAACTCGATCCCAGGTGCCGGACAAAGTCCGGAATTATTCCACGGGAGGATCGTCATGCAGACGAAGGACACCGAGAAGAAGATGAGCCTGCGCATCCGCAAGCTCGAGAAGATCGAGACGACCGCGGACCGCAAGGACGGCTAACCCGGCTGGTATGGCGCTGTCCGCCCACTCCACCCGAGGGGCGGACAGTGCCTCCTTTTGGCATCGCTTCAATTTACGGGGGACAAGTCGATGCATATGCTCAAACCAAAAATCAAGAGCGTCCACGCTCCGTTCACCCTGCCCGAAAACAGAATAATCATCGGCCTCATGCAATATGGCGTCGCCTCCGAAATCGAGGACGACGAAGACGGCACGGTGGCCCGCCTGCTGACCCTGATGGACGGCTCGCGGACCTTCGACCAGATATATCGGGATCTCACCGAAACTCATTCCGGCCTGGACCCGGAAAGCGTCCAGCAGGTCATCGAACAGCTGATCGACCAGGGATTCGTCGAGGACTGCGCCGCTCCCCTGCCTGACGAACTGTCCCCCCGGGAACTCCACCGCTACGACTCGGCTCGAAACTTCTTCGCCTGGATCGACACGGCGCCCCGGCAGTCGCCATACGAACCGCAGCGCCGGTTGAAGAACGCCAAAGTGGGTCTTCTCGGCCTCGGCGGTACCGGATCTGCCGTGGCGACGGGCCTGGCGGCCAGTGGTGTCGGACGACTGCACTGTGTCGACTTCGACACTGTCGAGGAGGGCAACCTCACCCGGCAGCTGCTGTACACCGAGGCGGACGTGGGCCGCAGCAAGGTGGCCACGGCGGTGGAACGGCTGCGTGCGCTCAACTCGAACGTGCTCGTCACCGGGGAGGAGTGCAAGGTCGGCTCCACCGAGGACGTCGTCCGGCTGATGACCGGATGTGACGTCTTCGTGCTCTGCGCCGACCGGCCGGAGAACCTGATCGAGGAGTGGACCAACGAGGCGGCTCTACAGACCCGTACCCCCTGGTACGTGTCGTTCTACACCGGCCCGATGGCGGTCGTGCGGTCGTTCGTGCCGTACGAGACCGGCTGCTACGTGTGCCTGCGGCGGCAGGAGGGCAAGCGGGACATCAACCGCGACGTGACCTGGTTGACCGAGCGCCGCCCGAACGCGGTGATCGCGGCCAGCGCCAACGTGAGCGGCCACCTGTGTGCCCTCGACGTCATCTACCGCCTCACCGGCATGCCCCAGCAGGCTCGCGGGCGGGCCTTCCACCACAACTTCGCGAACTGGGACCACCACTACTACATCGACGTGCCACGTGACCCTGAGTGTCCGGCGTGCGGTGGGGACGCCGGCGATGACTGAACTGCGAGCGACGACGGGCCCCGCGGCACCTCCCCCGGAGACGGCGGACCCGGGCGCCGCGGCGGTGGGCCTGCACAGTGTCGTCCGCTTCCACGCACTTCGTACGCGCGTTTCCGACGACGATCCCGACGAGGTCGTCGTCGGCCGCCCGGAGGTCGGCGTCTTCATCGAGCTACCCGAACTCGGCCTCGAGGCGATCAACCTGCTGAGTTCGGGGATGCCGGTCGGTGCCGCGGAGGACCTGCTCGCCGACCGGCACGGCGTCCGCATCGACCTCACCGAACTGGTCGAGGACCTCGTCCAGGAGGGGTTCGTCGCCGAAGTTGACCACGTACCGGTGCCGGATCCGCACGAGCCGGTCGCCAATCACCTGCCCTGGCTCCGTTCCCGGCACGTGCAGTGGCTGTACGGGCTCCCCGCGAAGCTCGCCTACGCCGGGCTCGTCGCGGCGACCGTCGCCACCGTGGTGGCCGACCCCGACCGCATTCCCACCTTCCGGGACTTCTACTGGACCGACTACGTGGGGTTGGCCGTCCTGGTCAACACCGTGATGTTCTCGATCGCGGCGACCGCGCACGAGATCAGCCATCTGGTGGCCGCCCGCTCACTGGGCGCCCCGGCCAGGATCGGTTTCGGCACCCGCCTGCACCATCTGGTGCTGCAGACCGACGTGACCGCGATCTGGACCGTGCCCCGACGGTCGCGCTACCGGGTGTATCTCAGCGGGATGCTGCTGGACACCGCGGTGGTCTGCACCACGATCCTGCTCGTGGCCCACGCACAACTGCCGCCGCTGGCGGACGGACTGCTCGGCGCGCTCGCCGTCGTCATGATCGGGTCGATGGCGGGCCAGTTCCGGGTCTACATGCGTACGGACCTGTACTTCGTCCTGCTGGATCTGCTCCGCTGCCGGAATCTGTTCCAGGACGGCCTGACCTACGCGCGGTACCTGCTGCGACGGGTCGGTCACGCGGTGGCGCCGGGCAAGGTCGCCGCCGGGCCGGATCCGTCGCAGGCGTTGCCCGCGCGGGAACGGAAAGCGGTACGTATCTATGCGGTCGCCGTCGTGGCCGGCAGCACCGTCGCCCTCGGCGCCTTCGCGGTGTACGGCCTACCCGTCCTGATGTTCGGAGCCGTGACGGCATTCGGCGCGGTCAGCAGGGGCCTCACCGGCGGAGGTCTTCTCTCCGCGCTCGACGCCGCCGCCATCATCCTGGTCGAGGGCGCGCTCCAGGTTCTCTTCGTCCGGACGTTCCTCCGCAAGCACCGGGGCCGGTGGCGGTGGGCGCGGCGTTCCGGTCGGCCGGCGCCGAGCACGCCATCTGCATGATCCCGGTGCGGGCAGCCGTGCCGTCGGCCGATCGGGTCACCGGCGCACGCAGGGTAACCTCACCGGCGTGCGAGTACGTGTCGAACAGACTGCCCTCCCGGGAATCGGCGTACGTCATGACCTGATGACGGAATCCGGCCGCCGGCTCGGCGTGGTCTCCCACCGCAATGGCCGCCGTGACCTCGTCCTGTACGACCCGGACGATCCCGATTCCTGCCAGCACGACATCCCCCTCACCGACGACGAGGCGGAAGCGCTGGCCGACATCCTCGGCGCGTCCCTGATGCTGGGCCAACTCGCCGGCCTGCGCGACCAGGCGGCGGGTCTGCTCACCGAGCAGATCGTCATCCCGGCCGGCTCGAAGTACGTCGGCCGGCCGCTGGGCGACACCCGGGCACGTACCCGCACCAGCGCCTCGATCGTGGCGGTGCTCCGCCACGGCGAGGTCAACGTGTCGCCGGACCCCACCTTCCGCTTCGCGGCCGGAGACGTGGTGGTCGTGGTCGGCACCCGCCAGGGCCTCGACGGGGTGACCGCGATCCTCGCCGAGACTCCGGACGGCTGAACGTATGCACCAAACCACAATCCTGCTCATCGAGGTCGGCGCGCTCCTGCTGCTGCTCGGCATGCTCGGCCGGCTCAGCCGGCGCTTCGGCCTCTCCCCGATTCCGCTCTACCTGCTCGCCGGGCTCGCCTTCGGCCACGGCGGCCTGCTCCCGCTGGACGCCAGCGAGGAGTTCTTCGCCGTCGGCGCCGAGATCGGCGTGATCCTGCTGCTGGTCATGCTCGGCCTGGAGTACAGCGCCAACGAACTGGTCGGCAACCTGCGCTCGGCCGCCCCGGCCGGCCTGATCGACGCGGTGCTCAACGCGTTGCCCGGTTTCGGCTTCGCGCTGCTGCTCGGCTGGGGCTGGGTGGCGGCGGTGGTGCTCGGCGGCATCACCTGGATCTCCTCCTCCGGGGTGATCGCCAAGGTGCTCGGCGACCTGGGCCGGGTGGGTAACCGGGAGACCCCGGTGATCCTCTCCGTACTGGTCATCGAGGACCTGGCCATGGCGCTCTACCTGCCGCTGGTCACCGCACTGCTGGCCGGCGTCGGCCTGGTCAAGGGTGGCATCGCGCTCGGCGTCGCGGTGCTCACCGTGGTCGTCGTGCTGGTGGTCGCCATCCGGTACGGCCACCTCATCTCGGCGGCGCTGTCGGCGAAGGACCCGGAGGCGCTGCTGCTCGGTGTGTTCGGGCTGACCCTGCTGGTCGCGGGCATCGCGGCCAAGCTCCAGGTCTCCGCCGCGGTCGGCGCGTTCCTGGTCGGCATCGCGCTCTCCGGGCCGGTGGCACACCACGCCACCCAGCTGCTCTCCCCGCTGCGGGACCTCTTCGCGGCGGTCTTCTTCGTCTTCTTCGGCCTGGTCACCGACCCTCGGGACATGCCGCCGGTGCTGCTCCCCGCGCTGGCGCTGGCCGTGATCACCATGGGGACCAAGCTGCTCACCGGTTACCTGGCGGCCCGGCGGGTGGGCATCGCCGAACCGGGCCGCTGGCGGGCGGGCTTCGCGCTGGTGCCGCGCGGTGAGTTCTCCATCGTCATCGCCGGGCTGGCGGTGGCCGCCGGCACGGTGGAGCCGCGGTTGGCCGCGCTGGCCACCGCGTACGTGCTGATCACCGTGGTGAGCGGGCCGGTGCTGGCCCGACTGCCCGACCTCGCCTGGTTCAAGGCCTGGCTGCGGCAGCGGGCGCGGGCCAACCAGCAACCGCAGCCGGTGGGCGTTCGGGACTGAGCACCCCGGGTGGGTCGGCCGTCCGGTCGACCCACCACGGCCGGTCCGGGTCTTCCGTCGCGCCCCGGGGCCGCGCTACCGTGTCGCCCCAGCAGCCAGGCTCTGCGGGTGCCCGGTGCCCCGCGAGCGAAACCGGAAGGTTGGCCCGTTGAACGTGCAGGAGTCGACGTTCCACGGCTTCGCCAACCCCGTCGACCCGTCGCCGGGGGAGTTGCGGGCGTGGGCGTACCGTCCCGATTCGGTGCCGCTGAGTTCGCTGCCGCCGAACTGGGACCTCCTCGTCTCCGGCGCCCACCTGATCCCGACCCTCTTCGAGCTGGCCATGGAACCGGCCTGCCCGGCCCGCCGGTTCGCCCTGCACTGCCTCTACATCTATGCGGCCGACGGCGTCCAGACGAAGTTCCGGGCCCACCCGAAGCGGCACCTCCGGAGGCTGATCGGCCGGGCCGAGCGGTACGGCGACGAACCGATGCGCCTCTGGGCGCACAACAGCCGTACGCTGCTGGACCGGCCCGACCTGTTCGTCTACCGGGACTGGTGCGAGGGCGGCCTGGTCCGGGAGAACCGCCGGCTCCGCTGACTGCGCTCAGATCGGCGTACGGGCCGGGACCCCCCGTGGGTCCCGGCCCGTACTCGGTGGATCGTCAGCGTTCCGATCCACCCTGCTCGCGGCTCTTCACCTCCCGGCGACCCTGGTCGATACCGTGGTCGACCTGGTCGGCGAACCTGCCGTTCGTGATCCGGTCGGTGAAGCGACCCTCGGTGATCCGGTCGAATCTCTCCCGGACGTCCTGGGCCACCTTTTCGAGCTGGTCCTCCGCCTGCTGGGCAACCTTCTTCGCCGATTCCGTCATGGCTCCCCCCGCCATCGGAGTCCGGATTGAGTTGGTTGAACCTGATTTGAGGCTAGTGGCGTCGGCCGAGCCGGCGCAGCAGAACCGGGGATCCGGGGACGCACGCCGGCCTGCGCGGGGTCCGGGCCTGCGCGGGGTCCGGGCCTGCGCGGGGTCCGGGCCTGCGCGGGTCCGGGTCCGGGCGGGGTCCGGGCCCGGGCCGGCGGGCACCTGGAACGCTGTGATACCTCTGAGGTATCAAAATGCCTCAGAGGTATCAGGCTCACCAGCGTCATGCCGCCCGACGGCGCCGGGCGATGCTGCCGGCAGCACCAAGCGGTGCTGCCTGCTCCGCTGGCGAGCGGGTCAGCGTTCGCGGCGGGGGCGCCAGACCACCAGCGCGGTGGAGGTGCGGTTGGTCGGGACCAGGTCGCCGCGCGGGAACCCGCCCAGCGACTCCAGCTCGGCGATCCGCCGGTACGCGGCGTCCAGCTCCGCCTCCAGCCGGGCCACCCGCTGCTGCGCCTGCTCCAGCAGCCGTTCCAGGCCGATGATCCGCTTGACCCCGGCCAGGTTGACCCCTTCGTCCTGGCTGAGTCGCTGCACCTCGCGCAGCAGCACCACGTCCCGGACGCTGTACCGCCGGCCGCCGCCGGATGCCCGGCCGGCCTGCACCAGGCCGAGCCGGTCGTACTGGCGCAGGGTCTGCGGGTGCATCCCCGCCATCCGCGCCGCGACCGAGATCATCAGCACCTTGGCCTCGTAGGCAGGGTCATCCGAACCGGCGTACTCGCTCGACATCCCGCTCACCTCCGCACCTGTCCCTGGGTCAACCGACTCGACGCACTCGCGCATCGAGATGTTCCCGGGCGGCCGGCGGGGTCTGCTCGGCGAACGTCTCCAGCGCCGCCCGCGCCTCGTCCGACAGCTTCGCGGGCACCACGACATCCAGGGTGACCAACAGGTCGCCCGCCTGTCCATCGCGGCGGACGACTCCCTTGCCCCGGGCCCGCAGCACCCGGCCCGCCGGGGTGCCGGGCGGCACCCGCAGGGTCACCGCGCCGTCCAGGGTCGGCACCCGCAGGTCGGTGCCGAGCACCGCCTCCGCGTACGTGATCGGCACGGTCAGGGTCAGGTCGTCCCCGGTACGCCCGAACAACTCGTCCGGGCGGACCTTCACATGCACGAACAGGTCACCGGCCGGCCCGCCCCGCTCGCCCGGCTCGCCCCGCCCGGCCAACCGGATCCGCTGGCCGTCGGCCACGCCGGCGGGGAAGCGGACGTTGAGGGTACGAGTCTTGGTGACCCCGCCGGTGCCGTGGCACTCCGGGCACTTCTCCTCGACGATCGTGCCCACGCCCTGGCAGTTGCGGCACGGCTCGGAGAAGCTGAACGAGCCCTGGTTGCGGTTGGTCACCCCGGCTCCGTGGCAGACCGGGCAGGTCACCGGCGCGGTGCCGGGCTTCGCCCCGTTCCCCCCGCAGGTGTCGCAGACTCCGGGGGCGCGCAGCGTCAGCGGGAGGGTGACCCCGCGTACCGCGTCGCCGAAGTCGAGCGCGACCTCGGCCTCCACGTCCCGCCCCCGGGCCGGGCCACGCGGGCGGGTGGGGGCACCCGGGCCGGCACCGCCACCGGTGAACAGCGAGCTGAACAGGTCGGTGAAGCCGCCCCCGCCGCCGAAGCGGGCGTCGCCACCGCCGGCCGCCCCGCCGAACAGGTCGGAGACGTCGAACGGCATCCCGCCCGGCTGACCGCCGGCGCGGGCGTTGCGCCGGAACGCGCCCGAGCCGAACAGCGAGCGCATCTCGTCGTACTCGCGGCGCTTCTTGTCGTCGCCGAGCACCGCGTACGCCTCGGAGACGGCCTTGAACCGCTCCTCGGCCTTCGGGTCACTCGGGTTGTGGTCCGGGTGCGACTCCCGGGCCAGCTTCCGGTACGCCTTCTTGATCTCGTCCGAGGAGGCGGACTTCTCCACGCCCAGCACGGCGTAGAAGTCCTTCTCGATCCAGTCCTTGGAACTCACCGGTCCACCCCCTTCCGAGTGACGTGCCCCGGCCGCCCCGGCCACCGACGGGCCGGGACGACCAGGACACGGTCGTGCACTATTCCGGATCGGCCACCGCGACCAGCGCTGGTCGCAGCAGCCGCTCGCCGAGCAGGTAGCCCCGGCGCATGATCTGTACGCAGGTCGGCTCGGTCACGTCGGCCGAGGTCTGGTGCGCCACCGCCTCGTGCCGGGTCGGGTCGAACGGGTCGCCCTGCTCGCCGAACGGGGTGAGCCCGAACTTGCCGAGCGCGGTGACGAGCTGCTCCGCCACCGAACCGAACGGCCCGACCAGGTCGCCGTGTTCCCGGGCCCGGTCCAGGTCGTCCAGGATCGGCAGCAGCGCGGCGAGCACGGAGCCGGTCGCCTGCTCGGTGACCACGCCCCGGTCCCGGTCCACCCGCTTGCGGTAGTTGGCGTACTCCGCCGACACCCGCTGCACGTCCCGGGTCCGCTCGTCCAGCTCGGCCCGGAGCGCCTCCAGCTCCGCCCCGAGCGGGGCGGTGGCCGGGCGGGTCTCCTCGCTCGGCGTGGCCGGGGCGTCGACCACCGGCGGGCCGGAGACCGAGGCGTCGTCCTCGATCTCGTCGACCACGACCTCGCCCTCCTCGACCAGCCCCTCGGCCGGCGCGTCCGACCCGGCGTCGGCCGCGGCGGGCTTCTCCTCGGCCTTGCCGATCTTGCGGTTGTTGCGGATGACGACCCGCGGTTCCTCGCCGGAGGACTTCTTCCCGGCGCTCGCGGAGCCACCCGGCGCCGACCCGGTGGTCTCCGGGTCGGCGGCTCGTGGCTTCTCCGTCATGCGGTTACCTCATCCCTCTGCCGTGGTCGGGTGTTCAGGACGCGATGTCACTTCTTGTCCTTGTCCTCGTCCACGATCTCCGCGTCGACCACGTCGTCGGCCCCGCCGGCCTGCGGGCCACCGGTCGCCCCGGCGGCGCCGGCGCCCGGCCCGGCCGCGCCCGGCTCACCCTGCTCGGCCTGCTGCTGCGAGTAGAGCAGCGAACCGGCCTGCTGGGAGACCTGCGCCAGCCGCTCGTGCGCGGCCTTGATCTTCTCGATGTCCTGGCCGCCGAGGGCGCTCCGCAGCTCACCGAGGGCCTCGTTGAGCTGGTCGCGGTTCTCGCCGGGCAGCTTGTCGCCGCTCTCGGCGAGGAACTTCTCGGTCTGCCACTGGAGCGCCTCGGCCAGGTTGCGGGTCTCCGCCTCCTCGCGCCGACGCTTGTCCTCCTCGGCGTGCTCCTCGGCGTCCCGGCGCATCCGCTCGATGTCGTCCTTCGGCAGCGACGAGCCGCCGGTGATCGTCATCTTCTGCTCCTTGCCGGTGCCCAGGTCCTTGGCGTGCACGTTCACGATGCCGTTGGCGTCGATGTCGAACGTCACCTCGATCTGGGGCACACCGCGCGGCGCCGGCGGGAGGCCGGTCAGCTCGAAGGTGCCGAGCTTCTTGTTGTAGGCCGCGATCTCCCGCTCGCCCTGGAACACCTGGATCAGCACCGACGGCTGGTTGTCGTCGGCCGTGGTGAAGACCTCGGAGCGCTTGGTCGGGATGGTGGTGTTGCGCTCGATCAGCTTGGTGAAGATGCCACCCTTGGTCTCGATGCCCAGGCTCAGCGGGGTCACGTCGAGCAGCAGGACGTCCTTGACCTCACCCTTGAGCACACCGGCCTGCAGGGCGGCGCCGACGGCGACGACCTCGTCCGGGTTGACGCCCTTGTTCGGCTCCTTGCCGGTGAGCTGCTTGACCAGCTCGGTGACGGCCGGCATCCGGGTCGAGCCGCCGACCAGGATCACGTGCTCGACGTCGGAAACCTTGATCCCCGCGTCCTTGACGGCCTGCTCGAACGGGCCCTTGCAGCGGTCCAGCAGGTCCTGCGTCATCCGCTGGAACTCGGCCCGGCTCAGGGTCACGTCCAGGTGCAGCGGCCCGGCGGCGCCGGCCGTGATGTACGGCAGGTTGATGTTGGTGGTGGTAGCCGCGGACAGCTCGATCTTGGCCTTCTCGGCCGCCTCGCGGAGCCGCTGGAGGGCCATCTTGTCCTGGGCCAGGTCGATGCCGTGCTCGCCCCGGAAGGTCTTCACCAGGTGGTCGATGATCCGCTGGTCCCAGTCGTCGCCGCCGAGCTGGTTGTCACCGCTGGTCGACTTGACCTCGACGACGCCCTCGGCCAGCTCCAGCAGCGACACGTCGAAGGTGCCGCCGCCCAGGTCGAAGACCAGGACGGTCTGCTCCTTGGAACCCTTGTCCAGCCCGTACGCCAGGGCGGCCGCGGTCGGCTCGTTGACGATCCGCAGCACGTTGAAGCCGGCGATCTCACCGGCCTCCTTGGTGGCCTGGCGCTGGCCGTCGTTGAAGTACGCGGGGACGGTGATCACCGCGTCGGTGATCTGCTCGCCCAGGTACGCCTCGGCGTCCCGCTTGAGCTTCATCAGCGTGCGCGCCGAGATCTCCTGCGGGGTGTACTTCTTGCCGTCGATGTCGACGGACCAGTTGGTGCCGATCTCCCGCTTGACCGACCGGATGGTCCGGTCCGGGTTGGTCACCGCCTGGCGCTTGGCGACCTCACCGACGAGCACCTCGCCGTTGCGGGCGAACGCGACGATCGACGGGGTCGTCCGCGAGCCCTCAGCGTTGGCGATGACGGTGGGCTCACCGCCCTCGAGAACGCTGACGCAGGAGTTCGTCGTGCCGAGGTCGATACCGACCGCACGTGCCATCTTCGCTTCCTCGCTTCGTAACGGTGGGCAGGTCGGAGGGCCTGCCCGGCGGGCCGCCCGCAGCGACCACACCACAAGTTGAGTGAACTTGACTCAATAGTGCCACGGCTCCCGCAAACCGCAAGTCGAGGTTGAGTCAACCCGACGCAACCCGACCGTTATTACCGTCCGGTTGTCTTCCCTTGCATCGGTCGGGCACGCTTTAGCGGTGACGACGCACGGCGATTCCGCCACCGCACCGGGCACGCCCGCCGTCGCCGCCCGCACCGGCTCGTCGGAGGGCCCGATCGGCGACACCGGCGAGGGCCTGCCCGCCGCGCTGACCGGCCTGCGGGCCGCGATCGGCGCGGCGCGGTTCCCGCTCGTGCTGCCCTCGGCCGAACCAGCCCGGCGCACCGCCACCGGCCTCACCGACCAGCTCGACGACTACCTGCTACCCCGGCTGGCCCGGCTCGACGCCCCGCTGCTGGTGGTGGTCGGCGGCTCCACCGGCGCCGGCAAGTCGACCCTGGTCAACAGCCTGGTGCAGGCCCGGGTGAGCGCCGCCGGGGTGCTCCGCCCCACCACCCGCTCCCCGGTGCTGGTCTGCAACCCGGCCGACTCCGGCTGGTTCCGCCAGGGCGATCTGCTGCCCGGCCTCACCCGCACCAACGAGCCCAGCGAGGACCCGGGCACCCTGCACCTGGTCACCGCGCCCGCGCTGCCGGCCGGGCTGGCCTTCCTCGACGCCCCCGACATCGACTCGGTGGTCGACGCCAACCGGGCCCTGGCGGGCCAGTTGCTGGCCGCCGCCGACCTCTGGCTCTTCGTCACCACCGCCGCCCGGTACGCCGACGCGGTCCCCTGGGAGCTGCTGCGCAGCGCCCGGGCCCGGGGCGCGGTGATCGCCATGGTGCTCGACCGGGTGCCGCCGGAGGCGACCGACGAGATCGCCGCCCACCTGTCCGAGATGCTCGCCGCCCAGGGTCTCGACACGGCCCCGCTCTTCGTCCTCCCCGAGACCTGGGTGGACGGGCAGGGGCTGCTGCCAGAGAAGGTCACCGCGCCGCTGGGCGCCTGGTTCGCCCGGCTCGCCGCCGACGCCGACGCGCGGGCCGCGGTGGTCCGGCAGACCCTGGACGGTGCACTGGCCGCGCTGCATCCGGCCGTGGCCGGCCTGGCCGACGCCGCCGATGAGCAGCTGGCCGCCGCCGACGCGCTGGACGAGCGGGTCCGGGCCGCGTACCGGTCGGCCCACCGCACCGTCGAGCAGGGGCTCTCCGACGGCCGGCTGCTGCGCGGCGAGGTGCTGGCCCGCTGGCAGGAGTTCGTCGGCACCGGTGAGTTCTTCCGCACCCTGGAGGCGCGGATCGGCCGGTGGCGGGACCGGCTGGTCGCCGCGGTGACCGGGCGCCCCGCGCCCGCCGACGAGCTTTCCAACGCCATCGAGTCGCAGTTGGTCACCCTGCTGCGCGGGGTCGCCGCGGAGGCCGCCGAGAACGCGTACACCGGGTGGAAGGCGCACCCGGCGGGCGCCGCGCTGCTCGACGAGCCGCTGGCCCACCCGGCCGGGGACCTGCCCGCCCGGGCCGAGCGGCTGATCCGGGACTGGCAGCGCGGGGTGCTGGACCTGGTCCGGGCCGAGGGCGGCGACCGGCGGTTCGTGGCGCGCACCGCGGCGTACGCGGTCAACGCCACCGGGCTGGCCGTGATGATCGCGGTCTTCGCCTCCACCGCGTTCATCCCGACCGGGCTGGAGGTGGCCACCGGGGCCGGCACCACGGTCGCCGCCCAGGCCGTGCTCCAGGCGATCTTCGGCGACCAGGCCGTCCGTACCCTCGCCAGCAAGGCCCGCGCGGACCTGCTCGACCGGGTACGCGGCCTGCTGGACGAGGAGGCCGAGCGCTTCCTCGGCCGCACCGCGGCCGCCCGGCCGCCCGCCGACACGGGCGAGGCCCTGCGCGCGGTCGCCGAGCGGGTCGAGGTCGCCCGGCACCGCAGCGGCCTGACCCGGGCCGACGGCGACGCCCGGCCCGACCGGACGGCTCGTGAGGGTGGCGCCCGGTGACCAACTTCGTCGACCGGATGCGCGAGGCGTTCCGGGGTGACCAGCGGGTCGACGCCGACGAGCTGGTCGCCCGCCTCGACGCGGTACGCCGCTTCCTCGACGCGGTGGACGGCCAACTGCCCGACCGGCAACTGGTCCCCGCGCACACCGTGGTCGAGCGGGCCGGCACCCGGCTGGAGCTGTCCCGCGACCACACCGTCGTCGCCCTGGCCGGTGCCACCGGCAGCGGCAAGTCCAGCCTGTTCAACGCCCTCGCCCGGCTGGAGCTGTCTCCGGTCGGCGTGCGCCGGCCGACCACCGGCGTGGCGCACGCCTGCGTCTGGGGTCCGCTGGACGGGGCCAACCGGCTGCTGGACTGGGTCGGCGTGCTGCCCCGGCACCGGTTCGTCCGGGAGAGCGCGCTCGACGCCGACGACGAGTCCGACCTGCACGGGCTGGTCCTGCTCGACCTGCCCGACTTCGACTCCGTGCAGCAGTCGCACCGGCTGGAGGTGGACCGGCTGCTCGGCCTGGTCGACCTGGTGGTCTGGGTGGTCGACCCGCAGAAGTACGCCGACCGGGTGATCCACACCAGCTACCTGCGCGAGTTCCACCGGCACAAGGACGTGACGCTGGTGGTGCTGAACCAGGCCGACCGGCTGCCGCCGGCCGAGCTGCCCCGGGTGCTGGCGGACCTGCGCCGGCTGCTCGACGCGGACGGGCTGGACGGGGTCCCGCTGCTGTCCACCGTGGCGGTGGAACCGGCCGGGCTGGCCGGGCTGCGGGCGGCGCTGGAACGCGCGGTCGCTGAGCGGCAGGCGGCGCTGCGCCGGCTCTCCGGCGACGTGGACGCCGTGGTCACCGAGCTGTCCGAGCTGGTGGGCGCCGACGCGCCCGACGCCGGGCCGGAGGATGCGGCCACCCGGGAGCTGAACCGCGCCCTGGCCGGCGCGGCCGGGGTGCCGGCGGTGGCGGACGCGGTGCGGGCGGCGTACCGGCACCGGGCGGTGGGCTCGACCGGCTGGCCGCTGGTGCGCGGCTGGCGGAAGCTGCGGCCTGATCCGCTGCGCCGGCTGCACCTGCCCGGCGGCCCCGCCCCGGCCGCCGACGCGCCGGCGGAGAGCCTGGTCGCGGCCACCTCCGTACCCGATCCAACCGCCGCCCAGCGCTCGGCGCTCGGGCTGGCCGTCCGGTCGGTGGCCGACCGCGCCGGCGCCGGGCTGCCGGCGCCCTGGCCGGGCGCGGTGACCACCGCCGCCCGGTCCCGCCTCGGCGACCTGCCGGACGCGCTGGACCGCGCGGTCGCCGGCACCGACCTGGGGATGGACCGCCGGCCGGTGTGGTGGCGGCTCGTCGGCGGCCTCCAGTGGCTGGTCACCCTCGCGGCGGTCGCCGGGCTGGGCTGGCTGCTCCTCGGCTACGCGCTGCGCGCGCTCGGCCTGCCCCCGCTGGACAATCCGCGGGTCGGCGAGGTGCCGCTGCCGACCCTGCTGCTGCTCGGCGGTCTGCTCGCCGGGCTGCTGCTGGCGGCCCTGGCCCGGCCGGTGATCGGCTGGGCCGCGCGCCGGGCCCGGCGGCGGGCGGAGCGGCGGCTCACCGGCGCGGTCGCCACCGTGGGCGACGGGTACGTGCTCGCCCCGGTCCGCGACGTGCTGGCCCGCTACCGGCGGGCCCGGGAGGCGCTCCGGGACGCCGCTCGCCGCTGATCGTCGCCCGCGCCGCAGCGACCCGGGCCGACCGCTGCACTGGCGATCACGGCGACCCGGCGTAGGGTCGGTGCCATGGCCACGCCCCAGACTCCCTACGAGGCGGTGCTGCACGCCGCCCGCGACGTGACCAGGCTGGACTGCGCCCTCGACGCGGAGATGCTCGGCACCGCCCTGCTCGGCAGCGTGTACGCGGTCGCCGAACACGACCGCGACACCGCGCTGCGCGAGTTCGTCGCGGGCTTCCTGGTCGCCACCGCGCGGCGGCGCAGCGCCGCCGCCGCCACCATCCGCTCGGTCTTCGCCGCGCTGGTGCCCGAAGCCGAGGGGGCCGGCCGGGTCCGCGCCGGCGCGCTGGCGCCCGCCTGGGCCGGCCAGCTCGGCCGGGTCCGGCTCACCGGCGCCTGGTGCTACGGCGACGTGTACGGCGACCAGACCTCCTGGTTGGCCACCTTCGCCTACGACGACGAGGAGGGCGGCCCGGAGCACGCACTGGTGGCCCTCGTCGACCACAACATCGGCATCGCCAAGGACATCTTCGTCGGCGGTCCCGCCGGCCGGGTGGTCGAACAGGCCCGGGAACTCTGCACCGCCGACGAGCTGACCTGGTTCCGCGAGGAGGACCCGGCCCGGATGCGGGCGGAGGTCTCCCGCCACCTGGCCGTCACCGACGACCTCGAGGAGCTGCCGGCCGAGGGCTCACTCGCCACCGACCGGGCCCTGGCCGGCGCCCGGCTGGCGCTGCTGCCGGCGGGGCCGATGCCCGCGCTGCCGGCGCCGCCGGAGGTCGACCGGGCGGCCCTGGTCCGCGCCTTCCTCGCCGCGCCCGAGGCGGCCCGGTTCGGGCTGGACGCGGTGGACGGCGACGACCTGGCCTCGCTGCACTTCTGCCTCGGCCTGCTGCTGGACCACGCGGCGACCTTCCCCGACGCGGACCCGCTGCGGTGGAGCCCGATGGTCGCCGAGCTGTTCCTGCTGGACTGGGTGCACCGCCGGGCGGTGCTGGACATGGACGACGCGGCCCTGCTGCCCCGGGTGCTGCGCGGCTGGGCGGCGTACACGGCCCGGCTGCGAGGGCTGCCGGCGCGGGCGGCGGCCGACACCGACCGGGCGATCGAGGAGCTGGTGCCGGAGTTCGCCCGCCTCTACAGCACCGGTGAGCGGCGCAGCCCGGCCACCGCCGCCGTCGCCCAGTTGATGGCCGACGGCGTCGACCCCGACGACCCCGCCGCCCTCAATGCCTGGATCGAGGCCAACCGCCACCGCCTCACCGACTGAGGTGCAAGGAGGGGCCCCCGCTCAACGCATTCGGTATAGGCGGGGACCCCTCCCAACACCTCTGGTCGGCTCACGGCTCGACGAGGGTGAGGTGGCGGGGGGAGACGTCGACCGTCAGGCGCTGACCCCAGGCGAGGCAGAGTCGGTCGGCCTCCAGTCCGTCGGCGAACGCGACCAGGCCGTCGGACTCGGCGACGATCTCCAGCCGCCCAGCCTGGTCCAGCCGGCCGGCGGTGAGGCTCACCCCGGTCACCGGGGACGGCCACGCCTCCCGGACGTACCAGCAGAGCGCCGCCTCCTCCGGGGCGGGCGGCCGCGGCGCACCCGGACGGTCCCGCGCGATGGACGCGCACCAGCCGGTCGCCCCCGTACCGCTGCCGACCACCACCCCGGAGGAGGAGTGCCGTTCCCGCCGTGCCCGCCCCGCCACGGGCACGGTGAGCTGGTAGCGGGCCGACTGGTGGGCGGCGTGCCCGACGTACACCTCGTTGAGGCCGACCAGTTCCTGCCCGTCGTCGAGCGCGGCCCGGACCATGGTCCGGGCGCGGGTGGCCGCGGTGCCGGCGGCCACCGCGGGCAGCAGCCCGGCGAGCTGGCCGGCGGTGAACCGGACCAGCACCCCGGCATTGCGGCCGGGCTCCGGGTCGACCCCGATCACCGGCTGCCGGTCCAGGTACTTCGCCACGTTGGCGACCAGCCCGTCCGGCCCGACCGCGACCACCACGTCCTCCGGTCCGAAGAGGAACCGGGGCAGGTCGGCGCGGTCCACCGCACCGCGCCGCCAGTCGGCCGGGACGGCGGCGCCGACCGTGGTCAGCGCCGCCTGAAGGGCGTCGTGCCGGTCGACGGCCTCCGCCAGGTCCCGGCCCCGCTCGCGCAGGTACCAGGCCGCGGCCGCCCGGGTGCCGTGCCGGGCCAGCAGCTCGTCCAACTCGCTGCGCCGGCTCACCACGACCACCCGGGGCGCCAGGGTCGCGCTCATCGCGTCGCCGCGGGCCCGGCCAGCCGGGCCAGCAGGTCGGTCACCACGTCGGGGGTGACGGTGAGCTGCCCGATCTGCGGGAGCCGGCCGGCGATCTCCCGTACGGTCAGGGCTCGCAGCACCTCCGGCGGCAGTTCGGCGTACGCGGCCAGCTTCGCCGCCTCCGCCTCGGCCTCCGCGTGCCCGACCACCCGTACGCCGTCGGCCCGTGCGGCGGTCAGCGCCCGCTCCTTCTCCGCCTCGGCGGCGGCGAGCACCCGGGCCCGCTCGGCCGCCGCCGCGTTCGCGACCTTCTCCCGCTCCGCCTTGCCCTGCGCGGCGGCCAGCTCGGCGGCGGCGTCCAGCTCGGCCCGGCGGCGGCTGTTCGCCCCGTGCTGCTCGACCAACTGCTGCTCCCGGCGGGCCAGCTCGATCTTGTTCTGCAGCTCGTTCTCGGCGATCGAGCGTTCCTGCTCGACAGCCTGCGCGCGGCGGGCGTACGTGGCCCGGTCGGCGTTGACCTGGACCGCCTCCCGGGTGGGCGTCTGCAACGCCCGTTCCAGCTCGGGCTCGGGGCGGATGGCGACCACCCGGGCGCTGACCACCGCCACGCCCAGCTCGGCCAGGCGCGGTTCGTCGCCGAGCGCGGTGGCGACCGCCTCACGGACCGGCGCGACGGTGGTCAGCGCCTCGGCGAGCGGCATCCGGGCCAGCAGGTCGAGCGCCGGCTGCTGGGCCAGCTCGGCCAGCAGGGTGGCCATCTGGTCGAGCGGCCGGGACCGGGCCTTGCCGGTGCGCGGGTCGATGGAGAAGTCCAGCCGGTCGGCCGCGCGGGCCGGGTCGGCCACCCGGTAAGTAACGGTCGCCTGCACGGTGATGTCGGCGAAGTCGCCGGTGCGCGCGTGGAACAGCAGCGGCAGCTCCCGGTCGTCCACCGGCACCTCGCTGAGCACGGCGTTCAGCGGGCGGTACCAGAAGGAGAGCCCGACGCCCGCCCGCCGGACCCGGCCGCCGACCCCGAGCCGTACCCAGGTGGTCGGCGTGCCCCGCAGGTGCCGCAGGAACAGTCGCCTCGAAACGTCCGCCATGGTTCTCACCCTCCCCTTTTTCGTCATCACGACGATAACCACTCTGGTACGTTATCGTCAAGGTGGTGATAAAGAGATGGCCGAGTACCCGCCGTTCGCGGTGACCGTCGACCTGGTGGTGCTGACCGTCCGCGCGGACGAGCTGGCCGTGCTGCTGGTCCGCCGGGGCGTCCCGCCGTACGAGGGGGCCTGGGCGCTGCCCGGCGGCTTCGTCGGCGTCGACGAGGACCTGCCCGACGCGGCCGCTCGCGAGCTGGCCGAGGAGACCGGCCTACCCGAGCCGGCCGGGCACCTGGAGCAACTTGGCACGTACGGCCGGCCGGGCCGGGACCCGCGCGGCCGGGTGGTGACCGTGGCCTGGCTGGCGCTGCTGCCCGACCTGCCGGCCCCGGTCGCCGGCACCGACGCGGCCGCCGCCGAGTGGGTCCCGGTCGCCGGGCTCGGCCGGCGGCGGCTCGCCTTCGACCACGACCGGATCCTGGCCGACGGGCTGGAACGCGCCCGGGCCAAGCTGGAGTACACCCCACTCGCCACGGCCTTCTGCCCGGCCGAGTTCACCGTGGCGCAGCTGCGCACGGTCTACGAGACGGTCTGGGGCACCCGGCTCGACCCGCGCAATTTCCACCGCAAGGTCACCGGCACCCCGGGCTTCGTGACGCCGGTCGGCCGGTCCACCGAGGGCGAGCGCGGCCGGCCCGCGCAACTCTTCCGGCGCGGCCCGGCCACCCTGCTGCACCCGCCGATGCTCCGCCAACAGCGCTAGCCCGCCCGACCCGGCGGTCAGCGGCTCGCCGCCGCCTCCGGGGAGACGGACGCGGCGGAGCGGGACGGCCAGACCGGCACGGCGGAGCGGGACGGCCAGACCGGCACGGCGGAGCGGGACGGCCAGACCGGCGCGGCGGAGCGGGACGGCCAGACCGGCGCGGCGGAGCGGGACGGCCAGACCGGCGCGGCGGAGCGGGACGGCCAGACCGGCACGGCGGAGCGGGACGGCCGGACCGGCACGGCGGAGCGGGACGGCCGGACCGGCACGGCGGAGCGGGACGGCCGGACCGGCACGGCGGAGCGCTGCGGCGACGGGCTCGGAACGGCCGTCGGCGGGACGGCCGTCGGGGTGGGGTGCGGTGCGGGCGTCCGGTCGGGATCGGCGCCGGTGGCCGTCGCGCTCGGTGCGCCGGTGGCCGTCGGGGACGGACCGGCGGACGTCGGCGAGCCGTCGGGGCCGCCGGTGGTCGGCTCGGGGTCCGCGCCGGGTTCGGACGACGTCGCGCTCGGCTCGGCGGTGGCGCCCGGCCCGGACGTGGCGCCCGGCCCGGACGTGGCGCTCGGCCCGGACGTGGCGCTCGGCCCGGACGTGGCGCTCGGCCCGGACGTCGGCGGGGCGGACGAGGTGGGTGACGGCTTCGTGATGGGCCGGGGCGACCGGCTGGGCGACAGGGTCGGCACGGGCCGGATCGGTGGCGGGACGGTCGACCGGCTCGGCGAGGGGAGCGGCGCCCGGCCGGCCGGCGGCGCGGTACGGCCCGGCGCCACCGGGGCGGCCGGTGGCACCACCCGCCTCGGTTCGGGCCCGACGGGCGGCCGCACCGCGGGGACGTCGGCCGCCGGCGGCAGGATGGGCGGCACCAGCGGGACCGGGCCGGTCGGCTCCGCCGGCACGGTCCGGCTGGGCGCGGGCAGGGGCGGCTGGCCGGTGGCGGGCGGTTGGATCACCACCGGCCCGACGGACGGGGTCGGGAGGAACGGGGTGCCGTTGCCCGGCAGCGCCGTGCCGCCGACCGTCGCCGAGCCGGCGCTGAAGGCGGCGAGGATCGGCATCGACGCGGTGCCGGCGAGCAGGGCCACGGTGAGCAGGTAGCCGCGGGCGGGGGCGGCCGAACCGGGTGCGCGGTGCGCGCCGATCATCCGGCGGTAACCCGGACCGGTGCGGTGCTGGCCGAGTCGGGGGACACCCGGACCGTCAGCTGGCTCGGACACCGGCACGCTCCTCGTCGTCGACACGGGTGGCGATGGGCGCGGGCGGAGCCGCCCACCGCCAACCGGGACATAAACCCCAAAAGGCCCGTCCGGTCGTCACAGCTTGACCCAGTGACGGTCAGTTCACCAGCCACCACCGCGTGTCGACACACAAAATGTCCGTCAGCGCGAAACGTCCACGCGACATCGGGGCGCAGCGCTACCTCGACATCGGCCCGGAAAAGCCGCCGGGACAAAGGCCGTGAGCGGTGCGAAGCAGACAGAAGCCCGACTGGTGGCCGGGCCATATTGTGGGACCGCTCACCCCCTCTGCAATCATTCAGGCACGACGGCAACGCAGCCGCGACCTCCGCGCACCCGCGGCAGGCGTGGACGAGCGCCGGCGCTCCCGAACCGGGTTCGCCCCGACGAACCCGGCTCACGCCGCGCGGCAACCCTCACCGGGGCTAGGCGCGGCCGCCAGGAACCAGCCCGGCACCTGCCGGGCCGGGCAGCACTTGCGCGGACCGGGTCACCCCCGACACCGGCGCAGACACGACAGGGAGAGACGGATGGCAAAGGGCGACCCCGGGGTCACCAGCCGCGGCCGGCGGGCCGCACCCCGCTCCAAGCGAGCCGCCGGTGACCCGGAACTCGTACAGTTGCTGACGCCCGAGGGCGAGCGGATCGAGAGCGCGACCGGACCCGACGGGACCGAGTACCGCGTCGACTTCAGCGACGAGGAGTACCGCGGGCTCTACCGCGACCTGGTCCTGGTCCGCAAGCTCGACGCCGAGGCGACCGCGCTCCAGCGGCAGGGCGAGCTGGGCCTGTGGGCCAGCCTGCTCGGCCAGGAGGCGGCCCAGGTCGGTTCCGGGCGCGCACTGCGTACCCAGGACATGGCCTTCCCGACCTACCGGGAGCACGGCGTCCTCTACTGCCGGGGCATCGACCCGATCATGCCGCTGGGCCTGTTCCGCGGGGTCGACCAGGGCGGCTGGGACCCGAACGAGTTCAAGTTCAACATGTACACGATCGTGATCGGGGCGCAGACCCTGCACGCGACCGGGTACGCCATGGGCGTCGCCATGGACGGCCGGACCGGCACCGAGGACGGCGAGGCGGTGATCGCCTACTTCGGCGACGGCGCCACCAGCCAGGGCGACGTCAACGAGGCCTTCGTCTGGGCCAGCGTCTTCAACGCCCCGCTGGTCTTCTTCTGCCAGAACAACCAGTACGCCATCTCCGAACCGCTGGAGCGGCAGACCCGCGTCCCGCTGTACCGCCGGGCCGGTGGCTTCGGCTTCCCCGGCGTCCGGGTGGACGGCAACGACGTGCTCGCCTCGTACGCGGTGACCCGGCACGCGCTGGACAACGCGCGCAACGGCCAGGGCCCGTCCCTGATCGAGGCGTACACCTACCGGATGGGCGCGCACACCACCTCCGACGACCCGACCCGGTACCGGATCGCCAGCGAGGTCGAGGCCTGGCAGGCCAAGGACCCGATCGCCCGGATGAAGGCGTTCCTGACCCGGCAGCAGATCGTCGACGAGTCGTTCTTCGCCGAGGTCGACGAGCAGGCCCGCACCGAGTCGGTGCACCTGCGGGAGCGGGTGCTCAACATGCCCGACCCGCAGCCGGTCAGCATGTTCGACCACGTCTACCCCAACGGGTCCGCCGAGCTCGACGAGCAGCGGGCCCAGTTCAGCAGGTACCTGGAGTCGTTCGAGGGGAGCGCCCACTGATGGCCACGGAGACGCTCACCCTCGGCAAGGCCCTGAACACCGGCCTGCGCCGGGCCCTGGAGAACGACCCGAAGGTCGTCATCATGGGCGAGGACGTCGGCAAGCTCGGCGGCGTCTTCCGGATCACCGACGGGCTGCAGAAGGACTTCGGCGACCAGCGGGTGATCGACACCCCGCTCGCCGAGTCCGGCATCATCGGCACCGCGGTCGGCCTGGCCATCCGCGGCTACCGGCCGGTCTGCGAGATCCAGTTCGACGGCTTCGTCTACCCGGCGTACGACCAGATCGTGTCGCAGGTGGCGAAGATGCACTACCGCTCGCAGGGCAAGGTCCGGATCCCGATGGTCATCCGGATCCCGTACGGCGGCGGCATCGGCGCGGTCGAGCACCACTCCGAGTCGCCCGAGGCGTACTTCGCGCACACCGCCGGCCTGAAGGTGGTCACCTGCGCGAACCCGCAGGACGCGTACTCGATGATCCAGCAGGCGATCGCCTCGGACGACCCGATCGTCTTCCTGGAGCCGAAGCGGCGCTACTGGGAGAAGGGTCCGGTCGAGCTGGACGCCCCGCTCGCCGACGCGTACCCGCTGCACTCCGCCCGGGTGGTCCGGTCCGGCACCGCCGCCACCGTGCTGGCGTACGGGCCGATGGTCCGGGTCGCGCTGGACGCGGCCACCGCCGCCGCCGAGGACGGCCGGGAGCTGGAGGTCGTCGACCTGCGTACGCTCTCCCCGCTGGACCTGACCGCCGCGTACGAGTCGGTGCGGCGCACCGGCCGTTGCGTGGTCGTCCACGAGGCCCCGGGCAACCTGGGCCTGGGCTCGGAGATCGCCGCCCGGATCACCGAGGAGTGCTTCTACTCCCTGGAGGCCCCGGTGCTGCGCGTCACCGGCTTCGACACCCCCTACCCGGCGTCCCGGGTGGAGGAGGAGTACCTGCCCGACCTCGACCGGGTGCTCGACGCCGTCGACCGCACCTTCGGCTGGTGAGCGGCATGTCGCGGATCAAGGAGTTCAACCTCCCCGACCTGGGCGAGGGCCTGACCGAGGGCGAGATCCTCGCCTGGCTGGTCAAGGTGGGCGACGTCATCGAGCTGAACCAGCCGATCGTCGAGGTGGAGACGGCCAAGGCGGCCGTCGAGATCCCGGCGAAGTGGGCCGGCCAGGTGCGGGCGATCTTCCACCCGGAGGGCAGCACGGTCGAGGTCGGCACGCCGATCATCGCGATCGACACCGACCCGGGCGCCGGCCCGATCGAGGAGTCGACGACGGCCGCCCCGTCGTCGGCACTGCCCACCCCGTCGGCCGCCTCGCTGGCGGCGGTCGAGATCGCGCCCGAGGAGGGCATGGTCGAGCCGGGCCTGATCGGCGGGGCCGCCCCGGGTGGGCGCACCGCCGTGCTGGTCGGCTACGGCCCCCGCACCACTGCGGCCAAGCGCCGCCCGCGCAAGACCGCCCCTTCGCCCCCGACCCAGACGCCGACCCCGCCCACCCCGCCCACTGCCGTCGATCATGCAGTTGGGGTGGGGGACAGAACGCCCCCATCCACCACGATCCCGGCGCCACAAGTTCATGATCGACGCAATGGGGGCGGCCCGGTGCTGGCCAAGCCGCCGGTGCGGAAGCTGGCCAAGGACCTCGGGGTCGACTTGGGCGCGGTGAGCGGGTCGGGGCCGCTGGGCTCGATCACCCGGGAGGACGTACAGCGGGCGGCGAGCGGCACCCCGGTGGTGGCCGAGCCGCTGACGGTGGCCGCGCCGGCCACGGCCGCGGCGGCCTTCGGCGCGGACCGCGAGCAGCGGATCCCGGTCAAGGGGGTACGCAAGCTCACCGCGGAGAACATGGCCCGCTCGGCGTTCACCGCCCCGCACGTGACGGAGTTCCTGACCGTCGACGTGACCCGGGCGATGAAGGCGCTGGACCGGCTCCGCGACCGGCGGGAGTGGCGCGACGTGCGGGTCTCGCCGCTGCTGCTGGTCGCCAAGGCGGTGCTGCTGGCGGTCAAGCGGCACCCGATGGTCAACTCGACGTGGGCCGGCGACGAGATCGTGGTCAAGGAGTACGTCAACCTGGGCATCGCCGCGGCCACCGAGCGCGGCCTGATCGTGCCGAACATCAAGGACGCCGGCCGGCTCTCGCTACGCGAGCTGGCGGACGCGATGACCGGCCTGGTGCAGACCGCGAAGTCGGGGAAGACCTCCCCGGCGGACATGTCCGGCGGCACGCTGACCATCACCAACGTCGGCGTCTTCGGCGTCGACACCGGTACGCCGATCCTGCCCCCGGGCGAGTCGGCGATCCTGGCCTTCGGCGCGGTCCGCGAGCTGCCGTGGGTGCACAAGGGCAAGGTCAAGCCGCGCCTGGTCACCACGCTCGGGCTCTCCTTCGACCACCGGATCATCGACGGTGAGCTGGGGTCGAAGTTCCTGCGCGACGTCGGCGACTTCCTCGCCGACCCGGAGGCGGCGCTGCTCGCCTGGACCTGACGGGTTCCACCGCTCCGGCAACGGCCGGTGTGCCAGGGGTGAACGCCCGGCACACCGGCCGTTGCCGTTGGGCTAACAAAACCTCGGCACAACACCCCCCTTCGCTTACGATCCTTAGGCACGTGGCTCAGCTCACCTAATAATCGATGGCAATCGGCGGCGCCATGCGGTTCAATAGAGACATCGAGGGGCTGACAACCGAATAGCCAGGAGGAGACCCAAGATGAGCATGATCGACCGCATCCGCACCCGCCGTGACGCCAACCGCCGGGCCCGTGCCATCGAGCACGCGCTGCGTTCCGCCAACTCGCCCGCGGTCCGCGAGGAGCTTCTCGCCATCGCCCAGCGTCACATGAGCTGACGCCACACACTTTTCTCCCTCCTCCAGATCGACGACCCGCCCGGCCGCACCGGGCGGGTCGTCGGCGTTTCACCCGGGATTCCACCCTGGCGCACCGACCGGTACGGTGGGGCTCGGCCGCCACCCCGCCGCCTGACGGAGCAGGCCGAGCGGATAGAAGCCGCTCGACACCGTCCGGTGACCCGGAGTGACGACCCGACGCTCCCCGGACGGCCCGGGCGGCCACCGGATACGGTGCGGGGAGCCCGCACGGCCGGAACCGCCGGCGACGCCGGCGCCATGCCGACCCGACCGGGCGGCATCGGTGGCCGACATGTGATGGAGGAGGCGCACCCATGACGTCCGAGGGCCCGCACCGCCCCGGCCAGGAGCCGGACGAGGTGTCGCCGGGCGCCGGCGGACCGGCGCCGTACGGCGATCGCACCGCGCAGCAGAACTCTCCCTACGGGTCCGCTCCCGACCTGGGCTGGGCACCTCCGCCCCCGGGCAACCAGCCGCAGTCGCCGGCCCCGGCGTGGGCCGCGCAGAACGACCAGCCTCCCGCCGCCGCGAACTGGGGCTCGGCGTCGGTTCCGGCCGCCGAGCCGACCCCGCCCGGCACCTGGGGGCCCTCGGGTGGCACCTCGCAGGCCGCCTGGGCCAGTCAGCAGGAGCAGAGCGGCGCGTGGGCCGCCGGTGGCCCGCCGGCCGTCGACCAGGGCGAGCCGGCCTGGGCGCAACCGGCCGAGCCGGCCCCGCCCGCCTGGCCCCAGGCCCAGCCCGCCGCGCGCGGCGCGGCCCAGGTGCCCTCGCCCGCCAACCCGTCCCCCGGCACCTGGACCGGGCCGGACGACGCCGCCCAGTCCGGCGGCTGGCCGGCCACCCCCGACGATCCGGCCCGCTCCGGCGGCTGGCCGGCCCCCGCCGGGCAGGGCGAACCAGCGCAGCCGGACGGCTGGAACGCCGCCCCCGACGACGCGGCCCGCTCCGGCGGCTGGCCGGCCCCGGCCGGGCCGGACGTCGCGGCCCAGCCCGGCGGCTGGGACCAGCCAGCCGGCGCGCAGGACGAGCCGGCCCGCACCGGCGGCTGGCCCGCCGAGGCCCGCAACGACGACCCCGCCCACTCCGGCGGCTGGCCCGCCGAGGCCCGGCAGGACGACCAGCCCTGGGGGCAGCCGGCCGAGCCGGCCCCGGCCGCCTGGCCGCAGGCCCAGCCCGCCGCCCGCGGTGCCGCCCAGGTGCCGCCGCCCGTGCAGGACCCCGGGCCGGACGACCCGGAGCGGTCCGGCGGCTGGCACCCGAACGACGGGCACGACGAAGCCGCCAGCTCCGCCGGCTGGGCGGCCGGGCAGGAGGATCCGGCCCGGTCCGGCGGTTGGACCGCCAACGCCGGTTCGGATTCGGCCGGCGGCTGGCCGGCCGACGCCCGCGAAGACGACCCGGCGCGATCCGGCGGCTGGCCCGCCGAGGCCCGCGAACAGGACCCGGCGCGATCCGGCGGCTGGCCCGCCGAGGCCCGCGAACAGGACCCGGCGCAGTCCGGCGGCTGGTCCGCCGACGCTCGACAGGACGACGCCGGCCGCTCCGGCGGCTGGGACGGCGCGGCGCAGGACGACTCGGCGACCTCGGGCGGCTGGGCGGCGGCGGCCGGATCGCCGCCGGGCGACCGCCCCGAGAACACCGGCTGGGCGCAGCCGGAACCGACGTCCGCGCCGCCGGTCCGGGCCGCCGCGGCGGTCGCCGGCAGCGACGGCCCGCCCGCCTGGGGTGGGCCGGCCGGGGACGGCGGCGGGCAGTGGGGCGCCGAGCGGTCCGGCCAGCCGGCCGCCGCGGAGGTCGAGCCGTGGACCCCCGGTGAGGCGTGGGGCCGCCAGGGGGCCGAGCCGGCCCCCGACAACGGTTGGGAGGCGCGCCGGGCCGATGAGCCGCCGGCCTACCAGCCGGGACCGGCACCGGGCATCTCCGCCGCCAACGCGGTGCCGTTGCCGCCGCAGGAGCAGCGGGTGCCGGGGGCGAGCCTCGCCGCCGCGCCACCGGCCGACTACCAGCCGCCCGCCCAGTACGGCCCCTTCGAGCAGCCCGGCCGCGACGACGCCGGCCACCCGAGTGACCAGGCCGGCTGGCCCGGCCCGGAGACGTCCCGGGACGAACCGCAGTCCCCCGCCGCCCCGCTGGTGCCGGGCCCGCGTACCTCGCCGGAGGCCGGTTCGGCCAGCGCCTCCGGCAGCGCCTCGGTGCCGATGGCCAGCCGGGTGCTGCCGCCGGCCGACCAGCCGCTGCCCGGCGGCAACCCGCCGCCGCAGCCCCGGGTGTACGGCCGGCCGGCCCGTCCGGAGCCGGACGACGAGCCGGGGCAGGGCGAGCCGGGCCACGAGCACGGCGGGCAGCCGCGCTTCGACGACCAGGCCCGTCCGCCGGCCGCGCGGGCGTACGCCGCCGCGGCGGCCATCCCGGCCGGACCGTCCGCCCCGCCGGCCTTCCCGCCCGGCATGCCGGCCTTCGCCGACCCGGCCGGCGACAACCGGCCGGTGAACGGGGTACGCCCGCACGCCGACGAGCGCCCCGGTGACCCGTACCGGGCCGCGGCGCCGGTCGACGGCACCCAGCCGTACGGGCAGCCGCCGGTCGGGGACCAGCAGCACCACCAGGCGGGTTTTTCGCCCGCCTTCCCCGGCCCGCAGCAGCCCGGCCCGGCCTGGGGCGCCGCCCCGCCCGAGCCCGAGCAGGGCCGGTTCGACTCGTTCAAGCCAGTGGCCGCCGAGGCCCAGCCGGAGCAGCCCGCGCCCAAGGTGCGCAACGGCCGGGTACTGGCCCTGGTGCTGCTGGCCGCGGCGCTGATCCTCGGGATCCCGCTCGGCCTGCTGACCCTGCTCGGCAAGATCGGTGGGGACGAGGCCCCGAAGCCGGCGTCCTTCAACCCGGCCGTCGGATCGTGCGTCAAGCAGTCCGGTGCGGGCGCCACCACCGCGGAGTGCGGCGAGGCCGACGCGTTCAAGGTGGTGGCGAGGGTCGCCAGCAAGGACAAGTGCGCCGACCCCGGCCAGCCGCACGTGGTGCTGCCCGGCGACGGCGCCGACCGGGTGCTCTGCCTGAAGAAGGCCGCCGCCAAGTAGTTCCGTCCCGACGGCGGGGCCACGGATCTCCGTGGCCCCGCCGTCGGCGTCCGCGCTGTGATCGAGACCGCTGCGGTGCCGGGCCGCGCCGGGCGGTCCGTCCGGCAGACTGAGGACATGAGCGCACGAGTACGGGCACCCGAGCTGCGCGGTCGGGGCTGGCTGAACACCGGCGGGCGGGACCTCAAGCTTTCCGACCCGCGCGGGAAGATCACTGTTCTCGACTTCTAAACCTGGCACCCGCGCCAACGGGTGTTGATCGCGACGGCACCCGCGCCAACGGGTGCCGTCGTTGTTACTGCCGGCGGGTGTTGCCGCCCTCGGCGTGGGTCGACCAGGGCAGATCGTCGAGAACATGGAACTTCGTCCACGCGATCAGCTTGACCTGGGGCTGCACCATCTCCGGCATTCTTCGGACTGTAGTGGCCACCGCGTCGGTCGGGAAACCTGGGCGCGCCGCCGTGAAGACGCCCACGTTCGCGTTGGACAGACGGGGCTCCATCGAGGCCGGTCGCGACTACGCGCCGCCCGCAGCCGTCGCCTCGTCCTTGCTCAAGTAGGCGAACAAAATGAAGCCTCTCACCGAGGCCACGCCCGGGTGAGAGGCATCCGCCCTTACCCTCTCCGCTTTGACCGCCGTACGGGCACCGCAAGTAGGAACCGCGCGTACAGGTCGCCTACAGGCACGTCCGGAAGGTCATCGACAGCAGCCACGAACAGGCCGGCTAGGTAAACCTGGGCTGTCCACGAGTCGCCGGCCGCGAGGCTGGCCCGCGCCACCTGGCACGGGTAGGGCCGTTTACACATCGTGCAGTCCCATGCCGGCCGCTCGGGCCGGTGGACGCTCACCAGCGCCGTCCCGCGTTGGCCCGATACGCCTGACCTGGCGTCAACCACGGCGCGAGACCCGGGCGCGGGTACGCCTCCGTCGGCGCATCCGCCCACGCCGGGCGCGCTGGCGCTGGCTCGGCCGGTGGCGGGGTCCGGTGGCGGTCCGGGCAGGCCCGCCAGGTCAGACCACAGACGCAGCGCCGCGACCAGCGTCGGCGGCGATGAACGAGATCGGACGGTATCGGCTCCGTTGCTCGGCGTAGACGCATTCATTCATCGTGCGTCCGCCGTTAGCGACCGTCAACCCCGATCGGCGTTCCCGACCGTCGAGCGGTCGCCGATACCTACCGTCAACGCATGGTCGAGTTCGTCGGTATCGCCGAGATCCGGGACATGCTCGGGGGCGTGTCGCGTGCGCGGGCCGGCGTAGTTGCCTCGCGGCGTGACTTCCCGCCGCCATACCAAGTCCTCAAGATGGGCCAGATATGGCGGCGGACCGACGTAGAGAAGTGGATCAAGGAGCACCGCCCGGACCTCACCGAGGAAAGCGCGGGCTAGCGCGCCTCCTCGGCCGCGTGCCGTTCCCCGCATCACGTTGACCGATCCCCCGCGCTGCCCTCAGCGACGCCATGGGAGGGTTGCCGTATGGCTACCTCGCCCCGTGTCCGAGCGCCCGAACTGAAGGGCCGAGCCTGGCTCAACACAGGCGGACGAAACCTGACATTGCGGGACCTTCGAGGTCGCTGCGTCATCTTAGATTTCTGGACCTTCTGCTGTATCAACTGTCTGCACGTGCTCGACGAGCTGCGCCCGCTGGAGGACAAGTACGGCGACGTGCTGGTCGTCATCGGCGTGCACTCGCCCAAGTTCGAGCACGAGAAGGACCCGGCGGCGCTGGCCGCGGCGGTGGAGCGGTACGGCGTGCACCACCCCGTCCTCGACGATCCCGAGCTGGACATGTGGCAGCAGTACGCGGCCAAGGCCTGGCCGACCCTGTCGGTGGTCGACCCGGAGGGCTACGTGGTGGCCACCATGGCCGGCGAGGGGCACGCCGAGGGGCTGGCCCGCCTGATGGACGAGCTGATCGAGACGCACGAGGCCAAGGGCACGCTGCACCGGGGCGACGGCCCGTACGTCCCGCCGGCGGAACCGGACACGGTGCTGCGCTTCCCGGGCAAGGCCGTGCTGCTCGACGGCGGCAACCTGCTGGTCTCCGACTCCGCCCGGCACTCCCTGGTGGAGCTGGCGCCGGACGGCGAGCGGCTGGTCCGCCGGATCGGCTCCGGCGCCCGGGGCCGGGCCGACGGCCCAGCCGAGGCGGCCACCTTCAGCGAGCCGCAGGGGCTCTGCCTGCTGCCCCGGCACGCCGCCGAGGTGGCCGGCTACGACCTGGTCGTCGCGGACACCGTCAACCACCTGCTGCGCGGGGTGAAGCTCGCCACCGGCGAGGTGGTCACCGTGGCCGGCACCGGTAGGCAGTGGCGGTCCACCGTCGACGACCACGCGCACGACGCGCTCTCCGTCGACCTCTCCTCCCCGTGGGACCTGGCCTGGTACGACGACAGGGTGGTCGTCGCGATGGCCGGCATCCATCAGCTCTGGTGGTTCGACCCGATCAAGCGGACGGCCGGGATGTACGCCGGCACCACGGTGGAGGCGCTGCGCGACGGCCCGCTGGCCGAGGCGTGGATGGCCCAGCCGTCCGGGTTGTCGGTCAGCGCCGACGGCGTCCGGCTCTGGGTCGCCGACAGTGAGACCAGCGCCGTCCGGTACGTCGAGAACGGGATGCTGGGCACCGCGGTCGGCCAGGGCCTGTTCGACTTCGGCCACGTCGACGGGCCGGCCGACCGGGCGCTGCTGCAGCACCCGCTCGGGGTCTGCGCACTGCCCGACGGTTCGGTGCTGATCGCCGACACCTACAACGGCGCGGTGCGCCGCTACGATCCCGAGACCGACCAGGTCGCCACGGTGGCGGACGGCCTGGCCGAGCCGAGCGACCTGGTGCTCACCGCCGACGGTGGGGTGCTGGTGGTCGAGTCGGCCGCCCACCGGCTCACCCGGCTGGCCCCGGGGGCGCTCTCCGCCGCCGGCGCCAGCACCGTGGACGGTCCCCGGCACAAGCTGGAACGCAAGCCGACCGACGTGGCGGCGGGCGAGTTGACCCTCGACGTCATCTTCACCCCGGCGCCCGGCCAGAAGCTGGACGACACGTACGGCCCGTCCACCCGCCTGGTGGTCTCGGCCTCGCCGCCGGAGCTGCTGGTGGAGGGGGCCGGGACGACCACCGACCTGTCCCGCCGGCTGGTCGTCGACGGTTCGGTCTCCTCGGGAGTGCTCCAGGTGACCGCCCAGGCGGCCACCTGCGACGCGGACGTCGAGCACGCCGCCTGCCACCTCACCCGGCAGGACTGGGGGGTGCCGGTGCGGGTGGTCGACGGTGGCGCGACCCGGGTGCCGCTGGTGCTGCGCGGCATGGACGCCTGACGGCCGGTCGGGTGCCGGCCGGGACCCGGTGCGCTCAGGCGAACGGCTTCGGGGTGACGCCCGCGTCGAGCAGCGCCGCGCGGACCAGCTCCGCCGCGGCCACCGCGCCGGGGGTGTCGCCGTGCAGGCAGACCGACTCGACCTGGCAGGGGATGACCCTGCCGTCGACCGCCACCACGGTGTGCTCGGTGGCCATCCGGACCGCCCGGGCGGCCACCTCCTCCGGGTCGGCGATCAGCGCGCCGGGGTTGGTCCGGGGCACCAGCGAGCCGTTGGGCAGGTAGCCTCGGTCGGCGAAACCCTCGGCGACCACCCGCAGGCCGGCGCCGACCGCGAGCTGTGCCAGCATCGAGCCGGGCGCGCACAGGATCGGCAGCTCGTGGTCGTACCCCCTGACCGCGGCGACCAGGGCCGCCGCCTGCGACTCCTCGACCGCCGCCGCGTGGTACAGGGCGCCGTGCGGCTTGAGGTAGCGGACCTGGGTGCGGAACAGCCGGCAGAACGCGTCGAGGGCGCCGAGCTGGTAGGTGACCTCGTCGCGCAGCTCGGTGAACGCGTACGCGATGTACCGGCGGCCGAAGCCGGCCAGGTCCCGGTAGCCGACCTGGGCGCCGACCGCCACCCCCCGCTCGGCCGCGGCGGCGCAGACCCGACGCATGGTGGACGGGTCACCGCCGTGGAACCCGCAGGCCACGTTGGCCGAGGTGACCAGGTCCAGCAGCGCCTCGTCGTCGCCGAGGCGCCAGGTGCCGAATCCCTCGCCGAGGTCAGCGTTCAGGTCCATGGAACCTCACCGTAGTCCCTGGCCGGGCCTGCGCGAGTGGGGTCACGTCCGCGACCACCCCGATGACCGGGTAGCCGCCGGTGGTCGGATGGTCGGCCAGGAAGACCAGCGGCCGGCCGTCCGCCGGGACCTGCACCGCGCCGAGCACCAGGCCCTCGCTGGGCAGCTCGCCCGGGACCGCGCGGGGCAGCGCGGGGCCTTCCAGGCGTACGCCGACCCGGTTGCTGAGCGGACCGACCGTGTACGGGGTGTGCAGCAGCCGGTGGACGGCGGCCGGGGTGAACCAGTCGTCGCGGGGACCGAGGCGCACCCGTAGCCGGATCTCCGCCGGAGGCGCCCAGCCGACCGTGACGTCGACCGGGGCGGGGTCGCCGGCCGGCGGGCCGAGCGCCAGCCGGTCACCGTCGCGGATCGGCGGCGGCCCGAGCCCGGAGAGGGTGTCGGCGGAGCGGCTGCCGAGCACCGGCTCGACCGCGATTCCGCCGGCGACGGCCAGCCAGCTGCGCAGGCCGGCCCGGGGCGGCCCGATCCGCAGCACCGCACCGGCCGGCACGGAGAGCGGCCGGCCGACGTCCGCCGGCCGGTCGTCCACCCACAGCTCGGTGTCCGCGCCGGTCACTGCCACCGTGGTCGCCGCGGTGAAGCGCAGCACGCAGCCGCCGAGGGTGACCTCCAGGCCGGCGGCCGGCTCGGGGTTGCCGACCAGCCGGTTGGCCAGCCGGAGCGCGGCCGGGTCGAGCGCGCCCGACCGGGGTACGCCGAGGTGCGCCCAGCCGGGGCGGCCCTGGTCCTGCACGGTGGTCAGCGCGCCGGCCCGGAGCACCTCGACGGCGGCGGACCGGCTCACGCCGGCACCAGCCGGACCCGGGTGCCGGGGGTGAGCCGGGCAGGCGGGTCGGCGTGCACGTCGAACAGCGGCAGCGTGGTTCGGCCGACCAGCAGCCAGCCGCCCGGTGAGGCGCTCGGATAGATGCCCGCGTACGGGCCGGCGAGCGCCACCGAGCCGGCGGGCACCCGGGGGCGGGGGGTGGCCAGCCGGGGCACGGCCAGCTCGGCCGGCAGGCCGGTGAGGTAGCCGAATCCGGGGGCGAACCCGCAGAACGCCACCCGGAACTCGGTATCCCGCAGCCGGCGCACCACCTCCGGCACCGGCACGCCCCAGTGCCCGGCGACCACGGGCAGGTCCGCCCCGTCGTACAGGGTGGGGACTTCGACCTCCTCACCGGCGCCCGGCATGCCGGTCGGCGGTGCCGGCGTCCAGCCGGCGACGAGCCGGGTCACCGCGGCCGGGTCCACCCCGTCGAGCAGGACGGTACGCGCGGCCGGGACGATCTCCACGGCGTTCAGCTCGCCGGTTTCCCGGCGCCGGCACAGCTCGGCCCGCCATCCCTCCACCTGGTCGGGATGGTCGCACTCGATCAGCAGCGCGTACGCGCCGACGGGCCGGATCCGCACCCCGTCATGGTGGCCGATCCGCGACCGGTCGGGGAAATCCCCGCCTCACACTACTTACAAGTAACCTACGGTGTCGTAACCTGTTGTCGTGACCACCTCGGCGCCGCTGCGGCTCAAGCCGGTCGACATCGGTAAACCCCGGATGCGCGGCTGGCTGCACACGTACGCGTTCTTCGTCGCTCTCGCCTGCGGGATCGTGCTCTGCTCGGTCGCCGCCACCCGTCCCGGCTGGGCCCCGCTGGTCAGCTGCCTGATCTACAGCGTGACCGTGTGCGGGCTCTTCGGTACCAGCGCGCTCTACCACCGCCGGGTGTGGTCCGAACGCGGCTACCAGATCATGCGCCGGCTGGACCATTCGATGATCTTCGTATTCATCGCCGGCACGTACACGCCGTTCTGCGCGTTGCTGCTCGACCGCCGGATGGCCACCCTCATGCTCGCCCTGGTCTGGGGCGGCGCGCTGGCCGGGGTGGGGGTGAAGCTGATCTGGCCGCACGCCCCCCGCTGGGTCTCCGCGCCGCTCTACCTCGCCCTCGGCTGGGTGTCGGTGGCGATGCTGCCGCAGATCCTGCACGGTGGCGGGGTTGCCGCCCTGGTGCTGCTCGCGGTCGGCGGGGCGATCTACAGCGTGGGTGCGGTCTTCTACGCGCTGCGCAAGCCGAACCCGTGGCCGACCGTCTTCGGCCACCACGAGTTCTTCCACGCCTGCACCCTGGTCGCCGCGATCTGCCACCACATCGCGATCTACTTCGCGCTCTTCGCCTGAGACCCGCCGGCCGGCGACCGGCCGGCCCCGGGCAGGGGCAGGGGGCCCCGCGTCGTTGCGGAGCCCCCCACGTCCCTGGCGAGCGCGCGCTCAGACCGTACGACCCGGGCGCCGGACCTCGCGGTACTCCTCGCGGACCACCCGGTCGTCCTGCACCGGCACCACCGGGTCGGCGACCACGCGCTCGCGCACCGGCGCGGCGACCACGGTGCGCCGGCGGTTCCAGAAGTAGAGGGTGGTGAACAGGCCGACCAGGCCGGCGAGCATCAACACCCAACCGACCACGTTGACGTTGAGCCACCCCAGGTCGGCGTCGATGGCGAACGCGAAGATCGCGCCCAGCGCGATCAGGAAGATGCTGGCACCGATGCCCATGACGTCGCCTCCTTGGCGTTCAGCTGGCGTTTCCTACCGCCGCGGCCATGGATGAGGTAGCGGCACGCATCGACATACCCAGGCGCTCCGATCGCCAATCAGGCAAGCTGTGCCCATGACGGACCGGACAGCCGAGGAGCGGACCCTGGTGCTCCTGCGGCACGCCAAGGCCGAACAGCCCGGGTCCTCGCCCGATGCCGAGCGCCGGCTGAGCGCGCGCGGGCACGCCGACGCGGCCGCCGCCGGGGCCTGGCTGGCCCGGCACGGCCTGCTGCCCGACGTGGTGCTCTGCTCGCCGGCCCGGCGCACCCGGCAGACCTGGCACGGCGTCGCGCTGGGCATGACCGGCTCGCCGCCGGAGGGCGGCCCGGCGGGCTCGTCCCCGGTGGTGCGCTACGAGGCGGCCGCGTACGAGGCCCGGCCGGAGGACCTGCTGGCCCTGCTCCGGTCGGTCGAGCCGGCGGCCGGCACCGTGTTGCTGGTCGCCCACAATCCGGGCATCTCGCTGCTCTCCGCCCTGCTCGACCCAAAACGGGCCGATCCGGACGGCCTGCGCACCACCGACCTGGTGATCCACCGCCCCCCGTCACCCTGGCCAAACCTGACCCCCAACACCGCCCCCATCACCACCCGCCACACCGCCCGCGGCTGAGGTGCAAGGAGGGGCCCCCCGTTAACGCATTCCGCACAGCAGGGCGCCCCTCTGGGCGGTTCAGGAGGGCGGGGCGGTCGGTGGCGGCGGGTCCGGCGGCGGCGGCATCATCGCCGTCGGGTGGGAGAGCCGGTTCTCCTCCACGATCAGCGTGCGTGCCCGCTTGCGCCGGTCCTGCCAGAACCAGAGCGTGGTGAGCAGGACGGCCAGCCCGGCCAGGATGAAGACCCAGCCGACCGCGCGCAGGTCGAGCCACCAGACGTTGGCCCGGATGGCGAAGGTCATGATCGCGCCGAGCGCGATGAGAAAGATGGCGCTGCCAATGCCCATGTGCGCTGCACTCCCCCGTGCGGTGGCCCTTGGGCGTGCCCCTGACGTGTCCGCGACGGTTACCCGCCAGGCGGCGCGGCTATCCGAACGAGCGCCCGCGAATCGCGCATCCGGACGCGGGGACAAGGGGGATGTGCGGCAAGTCGCGGCATCCAGCGGCCTGGAACGGCCGACATGCGGCAAGTCGCGGCATCCAGGGGGCTGGAACGGCCGACATGCCGCAAGTCGCGGTGACCGCTCGACGCGGGTTGCGGCGGGCGGTGGGACACGGCGGCGGCCGGCGAGCGTGTGCTCGCCGGCCGCCGTGGGTCAGACCGGGACGATCACCCTGCCGGGGATCAGAACGCCTCCTCCGGAAGGTCCATCAGGTCGAGGTCGGTGCCCTCGATGATCCGCCGGTCGGCGCCGATGCGGGGCAGCACCTCGCGGGCGAAGAACCGGGCAGCGGCCACCTTGCCGGTGTAGAACGCCTTGTCGGCGGCGGAGACCTCGCCGTTCAGCGCGGTCAGGGCCACGTCGGCCTGCTTCTGCAGCAGCCAGCCGACCACCACGTCGCCGAGCGCCAGCAGGAAGCGTCGGCTGCTCAGGCCGACCTTGTAGAGCGCCCGGGTGTCGCCGCCGCCCTGCGCCTCGCCCAGCCAGCCGGTCATCACGCCGAGGATGTTCTGCACCTCGGCGAGCGCCTTGCCGAGCGCCTGCCGCTCCTCCTTGAGCTGGCCGTTGCCCGCCTCGGAGGTGATGTGCTCCTGGATCTCGGCGGCGACCGCCAGCAGGGCCTTGCCGTTGTCCCGGACGATCTTCCGGAAGATCAGGTCGAGGCTCTGGATTGCGGTGGTGCCCTCGTACAGGGTGTCGATCTTGGCGTCCCGGACGTACTGCTCCAGCGGGTAGTCCTGGAGGAAGCCGGAGCCGCCGAAGGTCTGCAGCGACTCGTGGCCGAGCAGCTCGTACGCCCGCTCGGAGCCGACGCCCTTGACCAGCGGAAGCAGCAGGTCGTTGACCCGCTTGGCCAGCTTGGTGGCCTGCTCGTCGCCGGCCGCCTCGGCGACGGCGACCTTGTCCTGCCAGCCGGCGGTGTAGCAGACCAGCGCCCGCAGGCCCTCGGCGTACGACTTCTGCAGCATGAGCGAGCGGCGCACGTCGGGGTGGTGGGTGATGGTCACCCGCGGCGCGGTCTTGTCCGCCTGCTGGACCAGGTCGGCGCCCTGCACCCGGTTCCTGGCGTACTCCAGGGCGTTCAGGTAGCCGGTGGAGAGGGTGGCGATCGCCTTCGTGCCGACCATCATCCGGGCGTACTCGATGATCATGAACATCTGCCGGATGCCGTCGTGCTTCTCGCCCAGCAGCCAGCCCTTGGCCGGTACGCCGTGCTCGCCGAAGGTCACCTCGCAGGTGTTGGAGACCTTCAGGCCCATCTTGTGCTCGACGTTGGTGGCGTAGACGCCGTTGCGCTCGCCCAGCTCCCCGGTCTCGGCGTCGAAGTGGAACTTCGGCACCACGAAGAGGGACAGGCCCTTGGTGCCGGGACCGCCGACGCCCTCGACGCCCACCGGGCGGGCCAGCACGTAGTGGACGATGTTGTCGCTCAGGTCGTGCTCACCGGAGGTGATGAAGCGCTTGACGCCCTCGATGTGCCACGAGCCGTCCGGCTGCTGGATCGCCCGGGTGCGGCCGGCTCCGACGTCCGAGCCGGCGTCCGGCTCGGTCAGCACCATGGTCGAGCCCCACTGCTTGTCGATGAAGAGCCGGGCCCACTTCTTCTGCTCCTCGGTGCCCTCCACGTGCAGCACGTGCGCGAAGGAGGGGCCGGAGGCGTACATCCAGATCGGGGCGTTGGCGCCGAGCACCAGCTCGGCCAGCGACCACCAGAGGGCGCGCGGGGCGTTCGTGCCGCCCAGGGCCTCGGGGAGGTCGAGCCGCCAGAACTCGGACTCCATGAACCTGCGGTAGGACTTCTTGAACGACTCCGGCAGCGGCGCGGTGTGCGTCGCGGGGTCGAAGACCGGCGGGTTGCGGTCGCTGTCCAGGTAGCTGGCGGCCAGGTCCTCGCGGGCCAGGCGGTCGACCTCGGAGAGGAAGCTACGGGCGGTGTCGACGTCCAGCTCCGTGTACGGCGGCTGACCGAACGCCCGGTCCGCCCCGAAGACCTCGAACAGGTTGAACTCGAGGTCCCGAACGTTGCTCTTGTAGTGGGTCATGCTCGCTGGCCCCGCTTCCGGACAGGTGTTACCGATCAGTAACCCCGACTATATTACTCACGGGTAGGCAGCGACAACCCGATCACCGAAGTGACAGCGATTACACACCTGCGGTTCGCCGGACGGAACCGGGCCGGCCGTCAGGCCTCGGCGGCGCCGACCTCCCAGCTCGGCACGGCCGCCGGGGTGGGACCGTGCGAGCCGGTGTACTCCATCAGGACCAGCGCGATGTCGTCGTCGAGCCGGCCGTGCACCCACTCGACCAGGGCGGTCTCCAGCGACGCCAGCCCGTCGGCGACCGTGCCGTGGCCGAGCAGCCGCCAGGCCCGGTCGGCGGTGGGAAAGAACTCGCCGTCCCGGCGGGCCTCGCCGAGGCCGTCGGTGAACAGCAGCAGCCGATCGCCCGGCTCCAGCCGCTCGACCCGGGGCCGAACCACCGGCATGAACCCCAACGGCGGGGCCGGGGCCGGCGGCTCCAGCGGGATGACCGCGCCCCGGCGCAGCAGCAGCGGTGGCGGGTGGCCGCAGTTCACGATGGTGAGCGTCCCGCCCCGCTCCTCGACCAGCGCGGCGGTGACGAAGTCCTCGTCGCCCACGTTGCGGGCCACCGCCCGGTCCAGGTCGGTGACCACCGCCCGCAGGTCGGAGCGCTCGTACGCCACGTGCCGGTAGGAGCCGAGCACGATGCTGGCCAGCCGGACCGCGTCCAGCCCCTTGCCGCGCACGTCACCGATGATCATGCGGACGCCGTACGGGGTGTCCATCGCCTCGTACAGGTCGCCGCCGATCTCGGCGGTGGCGGTGGAGGAGATGTACCGGGCGGCCACCGCCAGCGAGCCGACCTGCGGCCCGAACGGGCGCAGCACCGCCTGCTGGGCCACCGTGGCCAGCTTGGACAACTGGGCGATCTGCTCGGCCTGGCGCTGGCGTACCGCGGCGACGCCGGCGGCGACCGCGGTGGCCAGTGCGATGCCGGCCACGTTGACCCCGGTGACCAGTGACATCTCCGGCTCGGCCAGGGCGAAGCCGGCCCCGGTGAAGGTGGCCACCGCGCCCACGCCGAGCACCACCGGCCAGGACGCCAACGCGGCGGCCAGGAACGGGGTGGCCACCATCAGCGCGACGTAGTGCACCGGGCGACCGTCGGCCAGCTCGGCGGCGGAGACGATCGCGAGCAGCCCGAGGGCCGCGCCGAGTCCGGCGCGGGATCCGGGAGTCAGCGGGCTACCGCCCGACCGAAGGGGCTGCATGCGTACACCGGACAGCATGCCTGAAGAAGATGAACCATGGCATGAACCTGCCCTGACGTCCGAGGGTGTTCTGGCCGACGGGACCAGGCCGGCCGCCGATCGACGCCCGCCGCCCGGATCAGCCGAGCACCTCGTACTTCACCGTGAGCTCGCCGAGGTCGAGCGAGGCGATCGCCGCGAACGCGGCGCGGGACAGGTCGATGCACCGGCCGTCGATGTACGGGCCGCGGTCGTTGATCCGTACGGTCACCGACTTGCCGTTGTCCGGATTGGTCACCCGGACCTTGGTGTCGAACGGCAGGGTCTTGTGCGCGGCGGTCAGCGCGCTCGGGTCGAACGTCTCGCCGTTCGCCGTCATCTGGCCCTCGTCGTAGAACGACGCGCCGCAGGTGCCGCCGTCGACCACGGCCGCCGTCTTTTTCGCGGCGGTCGGCTGCGGGCTGGCGGTCCGGGTCGCGGTCGGCTTCGGGCTGGCCGTACGCGCCTTGCCCCGCGACGCCGCCTGCGGGGACCGGGTCGCCTTCGGGGCGGCGGTCACGGTCGCGCTCGGCGACGGGGAGGCGCTCGGCGAGCGGGTGGGGCTGGGCGAGAGGCTGTGGCTGGGCGAGGCGCTCGGCGCGGCCGAGGTGCTGGCCGGCGGGGCGCTGTCCAGCACGGGCGGGGTGGCCGCCTCGCCGGCGGTCAGCTGGACGGCACCGACGGTCCCACCGACCGCGAGCGCGACACCGACCGCCGCGGTGGCGGCGATACCGCTCGGCGAGGAGAAGAAGCGGGTGCGCAGGGTGTGCCTACCAGCCACTGACCTGGTCCTTTCGTCGATCGGGTGAACCGAGACCGGACCGTAACGAGAGAAGTACTTCCGAAGTCAACGTGATCATGGTGGTATCGCCCAATTTACAGGCATACGTGTGGCCGATCGTCCGAGCCGAGGTGGGCCGGTCGGGCCCCGTCGCCGCGGCCACCCGCCGTGCCGCAGGATGGGTGCCGTGCCCGCTGAGCTGAGCGAACGCCTCGTCGAGCTGTTCCGCTGGATCGACCCCGGCCCGGCCAGCGACCACCTGGTCAGCGACGTCGCCGGCTGGTGGCGCGACCCTGCGGTGCTGGCCGAGCTCGGGCCGGCGCTGGTGGCGCCGTTCCGCGCCGCCCGGCCGACCGTCGTCGTCGCCCCGGCGGTGACCGGGCTGATCCTCGGCCCGCTGGCGGCCACCGCGCTCGGCGTGGGCTTCGCGCCGGCCTACAAGGCAGGCGACGGCCGGGTGCCGGCCGGGCCGGTGAGCTGGGCGCAGAGCCGGCCGGACTTCCGGGGACGCCGGGTCCGGCTGGGCGTACGCGACGCCGACCTGGGCCGCGGCGACCGGGTGCTGGTCGTCGACGACTGGCTGACCACCGGCGCCCAGGTACGCGCCACGCACGCCATCTGCGCCGCTCGGGGCGCCGAGGTGCTGGGAACCGCCGTGGTGGTCCGGGACTGCCCGCCGGAGACCGCCGCCGAACTGCGGCTGCACGCCCTGCTCGACGCCGCGCGGCTGTCGCCCGAACCACCCATTGACCTCCACGAAGGTTGAGGTTTCACGATGGCGGCATGGACACGGGGATTCTGGACGAGGCATACCGGCGGCTGCACCACACCGGGCCGGAATTCGATGGCTGGCTCTCCAACCACGGGCCGATGGCGGTGGAGGCGCTGGTGCGGCACGGGCACGTCGGCCGGGTGCACCGCTGGCTCGACGGGTACCTGAGGCGGCTCGACGAACGGCCGCGCGGGCTGCGGCCGATCGACGACTGGCGGGAGGCGCTCGGCGACCCGAAACGGGCCGGTGACTGGCTCGGGTACTTCGAGCGCGAACTGCGCGAACGGCCTTGGCGCGAGGTGCTCGGGAGCTGGTGGCCGCGGCTGCTGCCGGGCATCGCCGCCGGCGCCACGCACGGGGTGATCCGGGTCGGCCACGCCGTCCGCGCCCTCCTCGACGGCGAGGCCGGACAGGCGGGCGAGAGCCCGGACCGGCGCACCGAACTGGGCCAGGCGCTCGGTTACTGGGCCGCCCGCTGGCAACCGGTGCCGGGCGCCGGGCCGCTCGCCGGCCGGGCGGACGTGGTCGACGCGCTCGACTCGCTGCCCCGGCTGCCCGACCGGACCGGTGGCATCCGCGACCGGCTGAGCCGGCTGCCCGACGTACCCCACTGGTCGGACGCCCTCACGGCCCCGCGGCCGGCGCGGATCCCGGCCGACGCGCAGCGGGGGCTGACCGCGCTGGTGCACCGGGCGAGCCTGGACTACCTGCGGTTCGGCCACGAGAACCCGGTGATGCTGGTGCACGCGGTCACCGCGCCCACCGCGGTGCTGCGGACCCTGCCGGCCCTCGACCCGCCGCTGTGGGCTCCGAGCCTCGCCGCGGCCTGGTCGGCCACGGCGGCCGTCACCGCGGTGTACGCGCCGGCCCACCCGGCCGGCGCACCCGCCGTGCAGCCGGCCGACCCGGCCGAGACGTTCGCCCGCGCCGCCCGGCACGGCGACGAGCACGTGGTCAAGCTCGCCGACGCGGTCCTCGACTCGCACGCGGCCACCGGGGACACCCGGGTCCTCGCCGCCGCCGGCTACGCCGGCCAGCTGATCTGAACCACCCGGTCGGTAGGCTCGGCAGGATGTGGCCCCGAATCGGCGGACTCCGCACCCTCGACCTCGGCACCCCCGGTGAGCTCCGCGCCCGGCTCAACGGGCTGGTGCTCGCCGGGGTCAAGACCGCGACCGCCGGCCTGCTCACCGAGTACGCCCACGAGCAGGAGGAACTGGAACACGTCGGCGAGCGGCTGGCCCTGGTGGACGACGACGGCCACCTGGTCGGCGTGGTGCGGGTGACCGGGATCGAGGTGGTCCGCTTCGCCGACGTGAGCTGGGACTTCGCCCGCTCCGAAGGGGAGGGTGACCGGTCGGTCGAGGAGTGGCGGGCCGGGCACGCGGCCTACTGGGCGCGGGAGGGCACCCCGGTCGACGACGACACGGACGTGGTCTGCGTCCGCTTCCGGCTGGTCTCGGCCGGCGACGGCGGCATCAGCACCGGCGACCTCAGCACCTGAGGCGGCGCGCGGTGGGCGGCGGCGATCAGGGGGTACGCAGCTCGGGCAGCAGTCGGGTCGCCACGTCCGCCAGAACCTCCTCGTCCCCGGCGTACCAGCTGCTCGGGCGGGGCCAGTGGGTGATGACGTCGGTGAAGCCGAGAGCCGCCGCCCGGGCCACCTGCTCGGCGAAGAAGTCGGCGCTGCTCAGCGAGAACACCGGCGCGGAGTCCAGCGACAGGTAGCGGTCCAGGGTGGCCGGGTCGCGGCCGGCCTCGGCGAGCGTCCGGTCGAGCCGGCCGCACAACTCGCCGACGCCGTCCCACCAGCCCGTTAGGTCGTCCGCGCCGGTGCCGGTGGTCACCCAGCCCTGGCCGAACCGGGCGGCCAGCCGCATCGACCGGGGACCGTTGGCGGCGACCACGAACGGCACCCGGGGCCGCTGCACGCAGCCGGGGTTGTTGCGGGCGTCCACCGTGGCGAACCAGTCGCCGCGCCAGGTCGTCCCGTCCTCCCGCAGCACCAGGTCGAGCAGCTCGGTGAACTCGGCGAACCGGTCCACCCGCTGCCGCGGCGGCAGCGTCTCACCGCCGAGCACCGCCGAGTCGAAGCCGATGCCGCCGGCGCCGAGGCCGAGCAGCACCCGGCCGTCCGAGATGTCGTCCAGGGCGGTGATCTGACGGGCGAACGCCGCCGGGTGCCGGAAGTTCGGCGAGGCGACCAGGGTGCCGATCCGGATCCGCAAGGTCGCCGTGGCCGCCGCCGTCAGGGTGGCCATCGAGTCGAACCACGGCCCGTCGACCAGGTCCCGCCAGCCCAGGTGGTCGTACGTCCAGGCGTGATCGAAGCCCCACTCGTCGGCCTGCCGCCACCGCCGCTGCGCCTGCGCCCACCGCTGGTCGGGCAGGATCACGATGCCAATCCGCATGATCCTCAGCGTACGGCGGGCAGGCTGCCACCCTGCACACCGGCATCTGGTTCTGGCGCGGGCCGGCGCCGCATCACTTCGTCACCGTCCCCGAGGACGCCTGCCACCAGTTGGAGGACGTTTCCGCCCAGGTCAGCTACGGCTGGGGGATGATCCCGGTGACCGCCCGGATCGGCGGATCGACCTGGGCGACCTCGCTCTATCCGAAGGACGGGCGCTACCTGGTGCCGCTGCGGGCCGACGTGCGCCGGGCCGGAGGGCTCGACGTGGGCGACACGGTGACCGTCCGGCTGACGGTCGACGTCTGATCAGTCCCGGCGGGCCTCGATGACGGCGAGGTCCCGCTCCGCGTAGCGGCGGTGCGCGCAGCACTCCCCCATCAGCACCCGCAGGCACTCACCGACCGGGTGCGACTCCGTGCCCCAGACCGGAGCCAGCTCCGCCGTGCAGACCCGGTCCAGCTCCGCGTCGGTGAGGTCCGCGACCACCCGGCGCGCCCGGACCATCCGGTTCGCGTGCAGCGCCAGCACCTCGGCGTACGCCGGCCGCGCGGCCAGGTCCACGCCGATCTCCGCGGCGCGCCCGCTCGGATAGTCGGTGGGTGGCAGGGCGAACCGGTGGTGCGGCACCGCCTCGCCGAGGATCATCCGGCCCACCCAGGTGTCGGCGGCGAAGACCAGGTGGCGCAGCGTCTCCACCAGAGACCAATCGCCGTCGACCCGCTCGTGCTGGGCCGGCTCCGGCAGGCGCTCGGCACGGGCGATGGTCTCCGCCCAGAGCCGCTCCACCGTGGCCCACATCGCCCGGTGGTCGTCGGCCGACCGGACCGCACGCAACCGCACCCGCTCCGGGTGCCGCCGGTCCAGCTCCGCCGACACGTACGCGGTGACGTCGACGTCGTCGACCACCACCCGCCCGGCCGTGCCGTTGAACCCGGAGACCCGCAGGTCCGCGATCTCCGAGCTGACGATCCGCACCCCGGTCAGGTCACAGTCGCGGAACGTCGCGCCGGTGAGGTCGACTGCTTGGAAGGTGGCACCACGGAACTGGTCGGTGCCGGCATACTCGGTGCCCATCGCGTCATCATGCCCGGCCAATCCGACACTTCGGAGACCCCCTGATGAGCGTTGCCCCACTACAGTGGCCAACCGGCGCGCGCTGCCCCCGCTCGTCGAGCAGACCCGCGTGCTGCTGTTGCTGCAGACCTGGCTGCTGCTGGTCGGCCTCCGGGGTGGCGGTCTGGGTGGTGGTGAACCTCTGCGGGGGTGGACGTCCGGCGGTTCCTCCTCGCCCCGCCGGCTGCCGCCAGCGGTCGAAACTGCCCTGAGCTGGGCCTCACGCGCTAGATGGCGAGGTTGCCGTAGGTCGGGGTGCCGGCCGCCTCGTACGTCAGTTGCAGCGTGCCGTTGGCGTGGGTGACCGACTCGGTGAGCCGGAGGGCCGCGGGCACCGTGCCCTCCGCGAACAGCCGCTTTCCGCTGCCGAGCACCACCGGGTAGACCCACAGGTTCAGCCGGTCGACGAGGCCGTGGCGCAGCAGCGACTGCACCAGGTCCAGGCTGCCGATCACGTGGAGCTCGTCGTGGCGGTCCCTCAGCCCGGCGACGCCCTCGGCGAGGTCACCGGTGACCAGCGTCGAACCCGCCCACCCTAGGGGCTCGGCCAGGGTGTGGCTGGCCACGTACTTGGGCACCCGGTTCAGCAAGCCGGTGAAGGGCATCTCCGCGGGTGCCTGCGGCCAGTAGGCGGCGAAGATCTCGTAGGTCTTCCGGCCCAGCAGCAGCGCGTCCATGCTCGTGGCCTGCTCGAACATGGTCGAGCCGGACTCGTGGTCCAACAGCGGCGCCTGCCACCCGCCGTGCCGGAAGCCGCCTTCGCGGTCCTCGTCGGGCTCTCCCGGCGCCTGTGCCACCCCGTCCAGCGTCACGAACTCCGTCACGACCAGCTTGCCCATCGGATGCTCCCTCGGTTTCTGCTCCGTCCCCCGACAGACCGCGCCGCGGTCGAAGAGTCATCGGTGTGATCCGGCCGAGCGCGCCGCACACCGGCCCTGGCCGGTGTGCGGCTCCGCATCCGGCCCGGATCGGGGACGTCACGCCCGGCATCGTCCGAGCATGGCGAGCTGAACGTCCGGCTGAGCCGCGATCCGCCGCAGAGCAGGGATCGGACGCGTAGCGGGCACGGCCAGCACCAGAAGCGGTAGCAACGATGCAGGCCCCAGCCAGGCAACCTGTCCTGAGCTGGGGCCTCACGTTGGAGCGGGTGACGGGAATCGAACCCGCACTGTCAGCTTGGGAATTGTCGATCTCCGGCGGGCCACGGGCTTGGCGGCTTGGTCTCGGCAGTCTCTCGTGGCCTCGGCTGGCCCTGTTGTCCTCGCCCAATGGCACGCTAATGGCACGCCGGGCTGCTTCCCTCGACCTATGTGCGCGTAGTCGAAGTGGTGGCCTACAGACCCGGCCTCGTGAATACCGACCATGGCGCGCCCGGCGGGTGCCGAGGAGTGGAGCAGGCATGTCGACCGAACCGGAACCGGGCCTCGCGCCCGAGGACGCGAGACCCCGCAAGACCAAGGTCGATCCCATCATGATGGGTTCCATGGAGGTCACCAAGGACGGGCGAAGCTGGCGGATCGGTACGGCCCGCGACATCGCCTGGATCGCTGGCAAAACCACGGAAGGCTTCTCGATCACTACAGCGATACCGCCGGTGTTCGACGCCTACGCCACCTTCTACCCGCCCGACGGCGTGAGTTTCCAAGCCCATGAACGCGCTGTGATCGACGTACTCACCCAGCACACCCCTGACCAGCCCTGGTGGCTGGGCTATCTGGACACGGGTGCCCACAACATCGTCTTCCCCCTCGCTCCGAAGGTGTCCCTCTACTGGAACTGGCCCTATGTGCTGGTCGAAGCAGGACCCGAACAAGCCCTCGCCTGGCGGATTGGCCACATGCGCGCCGGCAATGGATCGTTACCCGATCTGTTCTTCCCTGCAGATCACTCCTGGCTCATCTCCGCCCTCTGGGACGACATATGGACCGACATCGGCGGGACCACCACACTGATCACCGCCCTGCACGACAATCCGCTGGTCAACGCTCGCCGGGTCCGGACCGACGAAGACGCCCTTCCGCCAGGACTCACGCGCGACTAGTCACACGCGCAACTAACATGCTGGCGGATCTCTGAGGAGGGTCGGGGTTCGGGGCGGAGCCGCGAGGTCTTCCGATCCTGTGACTCTCAATCCTGGCCGGCCGGCCCGGCCGATGCCGGCGCTTGCGCCGCCAGCAGGCCGAGCGCGGCCGGCGCGGCCCGCTTGCGGGCCGCCTTGATGTGATAGAGCGCAATTCGGCGGTGCGGGCATTCAATCGGGCATTCAATCGGCATTCAATCGACGTGTCCCGTCACGGCTGATGCTTGACACGTCGAGCATCCGGTGGAACTAGTTCTTGGCCGTCGCCCCCATCGCGCCAACGACCTGCCGGCTCACCGCGGTGTACGCGACTGCGGTGCCCGCCGAAACCCCCTCGATGTAGTTCGGAGTCAGCAGCACTTCACGCTCGCCGATCACGTCACCGGTCTCCGGGTCGAAGATCATCTCGACACGTGTCTTGCCCTCGTCGGACATGGCGACCGCCACGCCGTGGCGCCCTTCCAGGTTGACCGAGTCGCTAACCAGGCGCACCCCGGGGATCAGCGCGGCGGCACTGAACAGGGCCGCCCGCAGGTCGGCCGGTACGACGCCCGAGCGCAGGACGTCCCGGACGAAGAGGAATGCCTCGTCGTCGTGGCTGTCCCACTGGCCCTTCGAGTCGCGGTAGATGCGCTCGAGCAGCTGCTTCGGGTCGCGCGGCAGGCCGGCCATGAACTGTGGGGTCGGCGACTGCCAGTTGCCGGCGGCGAGGCGCCGGGTGACCTCCTCCGGGCTCAGGTCGTAGACGACCGCGCCCGTGCCGTCCTGCGGCTCTTTCGCCGGCCGTTGGAGACCTTCGGGGTAGAAGAGACCGGCCGGGGCCTTACGTACCTCAGTGCTGGCGGACAGGGGATGGAGCTGGCACTGGTTCGCCCTGGCCTCGTCGGACGGCCGGAAGAACTGCCGCTCCGTCTCGTCGACCCGCCTTTGCATCCACTGCTCCTCCCAAGCCTTCGGAACCCAGGTCTCGTAGACGTCCTTGCGCAGGTAGAACAGCCCCCCGCAGGGACCGCCGCCGATACTGTTGCCAGCCACCGCGACCGTGCGGAGGTAGTAGAACTGGCCGGGCTGCAGGGGTTGGTCGCTGGCCCGGATCGCCGCGGCGGCTGCCCGCCGGAGTTCGGCTGCGGCAGCCGCGTGGCCCACGACCGGGCGGCCGCCGGGCGTCGTCACGGCGTCCACCACGATCGTGCTCGCGACGACCGCCGCGACCGCCGCCGCCACCAGCCCGAATCGGACGGCGGGACGACGATGGCGGAAGGCGGCCAGCAGCCGGACGCCCAGCCGGGCCCGGGCCGGCCGGCTGGAACTTCCGTCGCGGAGGCCCGCGACAACGTTGTTTCGGATGCGGTGCAGCGTCGCCGAGTCGGGCTCGGTGACCTCTGCGCGGAGTTGGCGCACCAGCGTGATGTCATCCATACCGAAGTTCCTCCTTTGTGAATGCGTGGTCGTTCGCGGCTCCGCTCATGAGGCTGGCCAGGGGCCGCAGCCGTTTGCGAGCCCGGTGCAGCCGCGAGCGCACCGTGCCTGACGGGATGCCCAGGGCCCGGCCGACCTCTTCGAGGTCAAGCTCGGCCCAGGCGTGCAGCAGCAGGACGTCGCGTTCCACCGCCGGAAGTCCGGCGATCGCGGCGGCCAGCCGCTGGGACATCGCGTTCGCGTCGAGCCGGTCCGCGATCTGGTCGGCCGGGCAGGGATGCGCCGACGTGGTGTCGACGCCAGTGCGGGCGAGGGCGCGGAGCAGCCGCTCCTCGTCCCGGTGGTGCCGCCGCAGCAGGTTCGTCGCGATGCCGTAGAGCCAGGCGCGCGCGTCGGGGCGGCGCACGTCGTACCGGGCGCGCTGCTCGAACGCGACGAGAAAGGCCTGCGCGACGAGGTCTTCGGCGATGAGGCCACCGGCTCGCCGGGCGAGGTACCGGTGCAACGCGGCCGCGTGCCGGTCGAACAGGACTGCGAACGCCTCGGGCAGGTCACCTGAGCCTGCGATCAATTCCGCGTCGGTGCACGCCGGCCGCTCCGGTGGACCGTCGCGGGGCGGCTCGTTCCAGATCACTGTCATACCTGTTATTGCCCCAAGCACCCGGCAGCGTTCGCACCAGCGTGCCGGCTCACCCGTTACGACTCGCCGTCCGCTTCGAAGCCACCGTCACCATCGCCATCATCAACCAATGGCTCCGCGTCTTATGAACACGGGCTAGGTCGCTAGATCTGTCGCACCTCAATTGGCGGACGCGTGTCGCGGATCTGTGGTCGGATCACAACGCGGTCCGTGCCGCCAGACGTGCCTAGCTCTGGAGCTCCTCGGCGGCGCGGACGATCAGCCGGCGGGCGTCTTCGCCGGTGACAGCCTCCTCCCAGAGTCGTTCGATGGCTCTGGTGTAGGTGGCTGCTTCCTCGTCGCGGTAGGTGGTCTCGCCGACGAAGGTTTCCACGATGGCGACGTCGTCGTACATCTGGAAGGAGTTCTGCGGGGTGGTGGCGAGCGGGACGCCGAGCGGCAGGATGCCGAACCGGATGTTCGGAACGCTGGCGACGGTTGCAGCCGGTCGAGCTGGCCGCGGCTGGCGGCGGCAAGGACAAGCACGGCAAGAAGTCCGGCGGCAAGAAGGGCAAGAAGCGGTCGGCCGACCGGGACGAAGCCAGCGGCGGGCAGGGCTAATGGCACGCTAACGGCACGCCGCATGATCGTTGACCTTGGAACATCGAAGGCCCTGACCGGGACTGTCGTCCTGATCAGGGCCTTCGCGTTGGAGCGGGTGACGGGAATCGAACCCGCACTGTCAGCTTGGGAATCGGGTTGGTCCACGCCACCACGAACGGATAGGACCGCGGATGAACCCTTGCGGCTCATGCTGCCCGCACCCGGGTCGCCCTTACGGGCCGCTGTTGACCGCTGCATCGGGCACGCATCGGGCACGTCCGCAGGCGCCCGAAGCCGACTCGCGCATTAGAGCTTCCAGATCGTCCAACCTTCGCTCGCGCGCATGCCTTCCGCGCAACCCTCGCAGAGCAAGAGCTCGCCGCCTCGCCCCTTCCGACCGCCGTGCGTGGCGGTGTTGCTCTGGCAGATCTCACAGTCCTGGTGCGGCATGTCAGCTCCCTGGGTTACTTCGGAGGTCCTCAGTAGATGCTACGGACGGTTACGCACCGGCTGCACCTCTGCAGAGACGGGCTCACGAACGCGACGCTCACCGAACCGCCAGCAGTCGCTACTTCCGGTGTGAAAACCGGGGTGATAATATCACCGCCATGGCCACACCTGATGATCTTGCATACATCAAGGACGCCTTCGGCTCGCTGTGCGCCCCGCTACACCAGGCGGTGGAGACTGCGGCGGAGGTCGCTGACGCTCATTTCACCGAGTGGGGGATGACGGGCAGCGTCTACCAGCGCGAGCGAACGGACCTGACCCGTGGCCACATCCGGCGCATCCTGTCTGGCATGGACCTCGGCGGCTGGGAGATCGCGACTGAGCGGCGGAACGGCCAGGTTCTGCTCCGACGCGCCCTCCTGCGAGCCAAGCTCCTCCACATCGCGCCCGAGCACGCCGTCCCCCCGCCGGGTACAAACGGTGCCAGGGTTGCGTACTATCGCAACCCGGACATGGACTTGTACGGAGTGCAGGCAAGCAACCTGCTGGCGCTGTGGCATGTCGACCTAGAGACCGGGGAAGCCTCGGTTCGGGTCGTTCGTCCGACTGACATCTGGAAATTCACACAGAATCACAAGGGCGACATCGACTTCCTCCTCCCTCGGGCCGACGAGGACCTGATGTCTCTTGAGTTCACCCCGGACGATTCGGCCTTCGAGCTGCCCTTTGAAATCGACATCGAGGAGGAAGGAAATGGCGACGCCGCTAGCTGGTGAGCGTATCCGATCGGTACGTCATCTGCTTGGCGTGTCTCAGGTTGACTTGTCGAAGGCTGCAAACATCAGCCAATCACTTGTCTCCCAAATAGAGAATGGCACCAAGGAGGCAACGGACGAAGTCCTTGAAAGCATTGCCTCTGCCACCGGCATGCCTCGCTCATTCTTCGAGGTAGCCCCGCCCGACGTACCCCTCGGCACCCTTCGCTTCCGAAAGCTTTCGTCCGCCAAACAGGGGGACACAAAGCGAGTCAAGGCTCTTTTCGATGAGGCCTATCGGATCGTCTTCGACCTCGCCATTGAGACTGGGCTACCGCTACCCGATTTGCCGATTGCACAAGGCGAGATCGGCCACGACGACATCGAGAAGCTAGCGGCCGAGACAAGAGAAGCTTTACAGCTTGGGGGCGATGGCCCGATCAGGCACCTCACCCGTGCATGTGAGCGGGCCGGTGTGGTGGTAGTTCCCCTGACCCTGCCAGGCGAGCACAACGCCGAGGAGGAAGCAATTGGGCACTTCGGCGTTTCCTTTTGGCCAGGCAAGTCGGATCCCGCCCTCGTGGGCTACTTCTCAAGCGGCTCCGGTGATCGACTTCGCTACACCCTCGCCCACGAGGTCGGGCATCTCGTACTGCATACGAGGCGACGAAATGTCGCTGACGCTGAGGGCGAGGCTAACCGGTTCGCGGGCGCGCTCTTGATGCCGAAAAGTCGCGCTCAGGACGTACTGTCCAGCGGGATCACTCTTCGCGACCTGGCCCTACAGAAGTCCAAGTGGGGAATTTCGATCCAAGCATTGATTATGAGAGGCGCACACCTCGGCCTGATTGATGAGCAGAGGAAGACGTCCCTCTTTAAGCAACTTTCGGCGCGAGGGTGGCGGAAGAATGAACCTGTAAGGGTGGTTCCGGAAGAACCGGCACTCTTCGCAAGATTGCTTACCGTCAGGTTCGGAGAGCCACTTCGAATGAATCAGGTTTCGGATCGGCTCGGCCTCGGCCCTGTCATTCTGAGATCGCTAGCACCAACGCCCCAAAGGGTCTCCACCCCGAAGAACGTCATTCCGCTCCGCTAGCCGCCGCCATCCGGACGCTCCTATTGATGTCAAGCTCCGTCGGCTACCGTGTCGCCGGCGGAGCTTGACCCCTTCGTCCCGAAGGAACCGCCAGCCGTCGCGCTACGGGCACGGCCAGCCGTCGTGGCATTTGCGCCCTTTTGCCTCGTTGCTGTCGTGAGGGTGTCACAGGTACCGTTTCCGGCTAGGAGCGCCCGAGCTGGCCGCAGCAATCATCAACCAACTGCGGACAGGCGCTTCGCACCATGCCAACGTCGGCGCGGTAGAGGAGTCAGCTTGTTTCAGCAGATTACCGAGGCGGTCGGCGGCCGAAAAACGGTCAATCCGCGAACCGTTTTGGGCTTCTATGCCACCGTACTCGGGCTTGCGCTGACGGCCGTAGTTGGTGCGACAGGAGTCCTCGCCGCCACCGACACTGCTACATATCTTATTCCATGGATCGTTGTGTTCGGCGGAGCCTTGTTGATACTACTACTTGTTGCGGTGTTTGTTCTAACAATGGTTGACCCCTCCAAGTTGATGCTCGGTCAGATCAGCGGTACTGAGTACGCATACATCCGGCAGGCCGTTTTGGGTAGTAGCACCACGGGCGAGAGGATCGAGCTGATTCGGGCCTCGGCGTCCGCGCTACCCACAGACGAAGTGCAGGGCTTGGTTGCAAGTGAGCCGGTCCGAGAACTCGAAGCCGGAGACCAGGAGGAAGAAGAGTGACCAAAAGCGATAACTTCTTTCTCGTCGTTGCGGAACAAATCGACGCAACGCAACGCAACCTTATCCAGCATATGATTCGCACTGAGGCGGAGGATTGGTGGCACGAATCGCTGGATTTGTGGATCGTTCGCGGCGGCGAATCCGCCAATGATTGGCGCAAGCGTTTGGGGGTTTTTGTGCCGAGCGCCCCTTCTGGGATCTTTGTCTTCAAACTACCTCAAGCTAAGAGCGAGAGATCTCTTGCTTGGCGGCTTGCTAAAGGCTATGAGCGAACCAAGTGGCTTTACGAGGTTTTCTTGGAGAAGGAGCCTCCAACTCCAAAGCCGAAGAGCTGAATAGCCTTGTGCTGGTGGCGGGACGGTAGGCCACCTGGGAGGCCGTGGTGGGGATGCGGCGCGTGTACCCCGGGCAGGCCCCTGGCCTGCCGGCAACGCCGGCCCGAGGGGTCGCAGAGGCTCCGAGGTCAAGGGCGGCCCGCAGGGCCGTCGCGCAGCGATGCGAAGCACCCTTGAGGTCGGAGGGGCGGCCCCGCATCCTCCGCGCCGCATCCCCACCACGGCCGGCGGTGACCCGCCCTACGGCGCGGCGGCGGCCGCCGCGCCCCGGCCGGCTGCCGGCCACCAGTTCCCCGGTCAACGGTCTGTCGTTCTGTGGCAGCCCGCTGGGCTTCCCGCTGTCCGCGCCAGCCGCCGGGCGTCAGGCGTGACGGCCGCAGAGCGACAGCGGCAGCGGCCAGCGCGCGCCCGGGCGGCGGCGCGTGCGGCCCGTTGCGGGCCGCCTTGAAGACGTACAGAAAGTTCTCACGCCCTTGGTCGGCCGCGCTGTCGGGTCTCGGGACCTCCGTGACACATCGGTATCAGGACCTGCGTGACACTCCGCTGAGTGTTGGTGGAGATGAGCGTGATGGAACAGCGGTATCGAGCCGTCCAGGACGTGCTTGCCGGATCCACGGTCACGGACGTCGCCGAACGATTCGGGGTCTCCCGCCAAGCGGTGCATCGCTGGCTGGTCTGGTATCAAGACGAGGGCCTGGAAGGGCTGGCCGACCGATCCAGCCGGCCGCGCTCCTCACCGGGGCAGACGTCGCCTGAGGTGGAGGCGCTGATCTGTGAGCTGCGCCGGAATCATCCCCGTTGGGGCGCCCGTCGCCTCGTCTATGAGCTCGGCCGACGTGACTGTCCCGGCCCGATCCCGTCGCGGATCACGGTTCATCGGGTGCTGGTCCGACACGGCCTGGTCGATCCGACACCCCGCCGTCGGCGCCGGGAGGACTACCGGAGGTGGGAGCGGGGCCGGCCGATGGAGCTGTGGCAAATGGACATCGTCGGTGGCATCCAGCTCGCTGACGGTGGTGAGGCGAAGGTCGTCACCGGCGTCGACGACCACTCCCGGTTCTGCGTTATCGCTGCCGTGGTCCGTCGGGCCACCGGCCGGGCCGTGTGTCTCGCCTTCGCCGAGGCCCTGCAACGGTTCGGGGTGCCCGAGGAGGTGCTCACGGACAACGGCAAGCAGTTCACCGCCCGGTTCGGCCGCGGTGGCGGCGAGGTGATGTTCGACCGGATCTGCCGGGAGAACGGCATCACCCACCGGCTGACCAAGCCCCGCTCACCGACCACCACGGGCAAGGTCGAACGGTTCCACCAGACCCTGCAACGCGAACTCCTCGACGACGTCGAGGTCTGGGCCGACCCGGAGGAGGCTCAAGCAGCGATCGACGTGTTCCGGCAGGAATACAACAGCGAACGACCCCACCAGTCCCTCGGGATGGCGTTCCCGGCCGACCGGTTCACCGCCCAGCCCGCCGAGGAGCAGATCCCGCTGCGGCTGCCGTCAACGCTGGCCGCCACCATCCCCGCCCCCCGCCAGCCGCTGCCAGCACCACCGGCACCTGCACCATCCGACGGGCAGCCCGCCGTCACGGCAGCGCCAGGCACCAGCGGCGACGAGGTCGGCCTGGCCGCGGAGGTCACCCGCCTCGTTCCCGCCTCAGGCAACCTCACCGTCTGCGGGCAGCAGTTCTGGCTCAGCCCCACCCGCGCCGGACTTCGGGTCACCCTGTGGGCCGACACCACCGTCGTTCACGTGCTCATCGGCGGCGTCCGACTCAAGACCGTCCCGTCCCGGCTCACCCCCACCCACCTGCGGCAACTCCTCGCCGACGACGGCCAATCCGCCGGGCCACCACCGATCACCACAGGCACCGTCTTAGCCGGCGCCCCCATCGAGGTCGAACGGCTCGTCAACGCCACCGGCCTGATCAGCCTCGCCGGCCGACAACACCCCGTCGGCTACCACTTCGCCGGCCGCCGCGTCACCGTCCGACTCGACCGCGGCCTCCTGCAGATCACCGCCGACGGCGTCCTGCTGCGCAGCCTGCCCAACCCCCTGACACCAGCCCAGGCCGCCAGCATCCGCGACGCCCGCCCCGCTGGACCACCACCAACACCGAACCCGGAACCCGTGCGGGTCGAACGCCGCGTCAGCTGCCGAGGAGCCCTGGTCATCGCGGGCCAACGCATCCACGTCGGTATCGCCCACGCCGGCCGCACCCTCACCGTCGAAGCCGCCGACACCACCTTCCGCGTCCACGACCGCGACCAGCTCGTCACCGAGGTCGCCCGCACCACCGTCAAACCGATCGCCCGGTACAAGGTCCGCAAACCCGAACCTCCGCGACCGACGGCTCCAACCGCGAAGCCACAACCCCCCGCCGTCTGACACGCTGAACGAATGCGCACCCTGGGTCGTCTGCTGAGTTCCGCGAACAGCCATGGCCCACGATCGCGGCACGCCTACACGGCGTCCTCGACGACAGTGCCACCTACGAACCATTGCTGGACATCGTCGACAGCGTCATCGCATTCGAAGCCGAAGCCCTGCTGGCCGGCACGACCTCAATGTTCGACCTCATCGTCACGCCGAAACCCGTCACATCACCACCCGTCGACGTCGTCAGGGTCCGCTCGACCAACGGCTGGATCACCATCGAGCACATCACTCACACCGGCCGAAACGACCGGATACAAAGACCCGCGCAGGAAGGAGTCGCCCTGTTCTGGCGGTTCATGATCGAAAAGTTCGGCATCCACCCCACGCCGACCGGCGCACCACCTGACCAAGCGGCTCCATAACAGTCGGAATCTAGCCCCCACAGGGCATTCGCCAGGACCTGTAGCCTGAGCCGTAAAAGATCGTCTAGCCGGACGTGTCACCCACGTCCCGAGACTGATATGTCACGCACGTCCTGAGACCCGACATTGGTCGGCCGCGCCATGGACGGCGGCGGCAAGGACGTGGTCAGGCTTGGCCCCTGGTCATGGACTCAGTCCATGCGCCGAGGTAATCGAAAGGACAAGTCCGGCATGATTCAGCCTGGCGTCTGAGCAATGAGACGCTTCTTAGCCTGTTGAAGGGCAGCCACGATGTTCCGTGCGCTGGCGTCATAATCCAACGCCAGTTCGTGCTCTATGTCGAGACGATTGGCGTGGGCCACACTATTGCGAAATGCACGCAGCGCATCGAGAACCTCAGGCAGATCCCTAGACACTAGGTTTGCCTTAGCTAATCTCCTGGCGACGAAAGAAGGATTCGCGTAAGAACGCGTATTCTTAGGGCCAAATACCTCCGGAAACTCCTCTGCAATTGATTGCGCTTCCCGGCGAATTGCTTCCCAGCGCGAAATAACGACTAGTGCAGGATGTAAGTCATCTGCATCCGCTCCGAAAAGAGGGTCATAGGTCGCCTCGTCATCGCCCGGGCCTACATTATTCCCCTGCGGGCTAGTTTGCTCCTCGGATGAGGGCTCGGCGCGTCCATCAGTCTCCGCATCGTTCGCACTTGGCTGGCTCTCAGGGCGATCGAAGGATGAGAACTCCTCCGACCTCCGGCGCGCCTCACCGATCCTGCGTGAAAACCGGAGTCCCCAACCTTCGCCTTGATCGATCTGATCAATCAAATTCGTTAGGGATGAGCGGAAGATAAGCACGATAGTAAGAACAATCGCGGGCCAAACAAGTGACTTATAGAACTCGAACCGATGTGTCTTGTCAACAGCCAGACCGATCACGACAACAATCAGCACCCCGAGCATCAGAGATACGGACCTGGCCTGAATAGAGCGAACCAAAAGCCGCAGCAATGAGAGGGCAGGCCGCAAGAGCCTCTTAAGACCTGAAGCTATTTGCTTTCCTAAGGAGAAGATCATCCCTAGGATGCCAACAACGACCAGGGAGACATGCCAGTGACCGGTAAGGACGTCGAAACCTGCCCGAACCGATCCTGAACTCAATCGAGGCCAGGTGTAGCCAACGGCGCCGATGACGACGAGCGCAGCGCCAAACCAGACCCCGTAGGTGCTGGGACGACTCAGGCCGGTTCTACTCACCGGGGTAGCATGCCAGAGATCAATTAGGCCGCATAGACCGCAGTCGCGTCGTCGCTGCGCTTGTTGCGTGCCCACTTCATGCAGGACGGGTCGGCGGCCTCGATGGCGCGTACCCGGCGGATCAGCTCGGTAGGGCCGTTCTGCTCTAGGACGTTGAGCACGTCGGGCCAGTCGAGCAGGCCGAACAGGGCTACCAGGCGGGCGGCTCCGTCGGTGAGCACGGCGACTCGTCGGACGCTGTCGAGCGGGACTTCACCGGTGATGGCGTGCTGGGCGGCGAACGGGTCCGCGGCTGCCACCCAGTAGCCGCCGGGCTGGTTACGGGCGGCCAACTCGGCGTGCTTCATCCGCAGGAGCGCCGCCTGCTTCTCAGCCGACCCGAACGGATGACGGTCGGCCTCCTCGCGTTCGGCGCGGGCGGTCTTGTCCACCCGGTCGTCGGTGATGACCTGGATGCCGTCGGCGGTGTCGATGAGTACCGTGACGTCGCCAAGCACCAGGTACTCCAGCGCCCTGTCTTTGAGCCGCAGCATGGCCGTTGCCGCCGACGGTGTGCCGGGATGGCTGAGGTCGCAGGTGTCGCGGTGCTGGTCGGCGGTGAACCGAATGCCGTACATGAGCGCGTTGGCCAGCTCGGAGTCGCGGTCGGCGGCCAGTCCGGCGAGGGACGAGCCGAGCTTGGCGGCGTACCAGGCGATGCCGTGGACACATCCGGTACCGGTGCGGGCGGTGGCACCGTCGAGAACCACGATCAGGCTCTCGCTGGCCATAGCCCAATCCTCGTTGGACGAATTGGGGTTGCCGGCCTCGGAGGCGGTCGAGACGCGCATCAGGCCACGCCCTCGCTGCGATAGATCGGCGTCAGGGCGTCCACCTTCTTGATCGCGCGCGTTGCCGGGTCGTAGGTGCAGGACACCAGCAGGGAGAACCGACGGTTCTTCACCTCGCGGTACAGCTCGTCCAAGTGGTCTTCGAGGTACTGGGCGACGCCGATGGTGCCCATCGCGTGGATGCCGGCGAGGTACAGGAAGCTGCCTCGACCGTCGGGCCGGGGAAGCCGGCCGAGGTACCCGTAGTCGACCGGCTCACCGGTATCCGACGGCGAATGGAACTCCTCGCCGGTCTGGTGGTTTACCAGATGCAGGCCGCCGTCGTCCTTGCCGAAACCCAGCTTCGGGTCAGAGGCGAGCACCTGCCCGACGAACGGCAGGATGCGAGGGCTGCCGACGACGATCAGGTTGGTGCGGTTCAGGTCGACCATGCCGGGTGGTGGCACCACCTCGTACGCGGTCTTCAAGCCGAGCCCACGGGCGAGGTTGGACACCTTCTCGTAGGCGGCCAGCATCTCGGCGGAGACGACCGCGTACGGGTCCTTCTTGTCCGCCTCGAACTTGCCACCCACCGCCACGGTGAGCGGGCCGGTGCCGAGCATCGCCCTTTCGGGCCGAGGACCCGACGACAGGAGTTGACCGACTCGGGCGCGGGTCATGCCGACGACCTGAGCGATCTGCGCGTGGGTCATGCCCTGCGACACCATCTCGTCCAGCGCCTCCCGGCGCAGCCGGGACAGCTCGTTGACCGCCGCCTGATGCTCGTCGATCAGGTCACTGGCTCTGCGTGCCCGTTCTCCCGGGTCCTGGATCTCGGCCAAGCCCTGCGGAGCGATCTCCACGGCCCCTCCCGGCTGGTGCGCTAAGTCTGACGCACCTTACCCCAGAACGGGGCTTGACCGCCGCAAGGGGGCTTGCGTAAGGTCACCAGACATCGATGCGCAACCCCCCTTTACAGGGGATACGGGGAGCGCAAAGAGAGAAAGGCCCCGACGGGATTGCGGCCCGTCGAGGCCCGGTGCATCGGCCCTCTGCGAAAGGAACAACGATGCCTGTCCAGCCTACCGTTCACCCTGCTCATCGCGCCTCGGGCAATTCTTCGGCGCTGTCTGATGCTCGCCTGCTGTCCGCTCTGGCGACGCTTCGGGACGCGCTGGCCCCTGGGAAGGCGCTGAACCTGCCTGCGGTGCTCGATCGCACCGCGCTGCTGGATGTCCTGTCCGTGCTGTGCACGAACGCCACCACCCCTACCGCTCCTGCACCTGTGGTCTGGCCGTGGAAGAAGCTGCGCCAGTCTCGTGGCTGGTCGCAGTTGGAGGTGTTCCGCCGGCTGAACGAGGTCGCCGCCGCTGAGGGCGTGCGACTGCCGGAATGGCCCACCTTCAAACGCAACCTGTGCCGCTGGGAGAGCGGCATCGTCACCGTGTCCCCGTTTTACGAGAAGCTGCTGGGCCATCTGTTCGGCCTGCCCAACTGGGCGACGGTCGACACCAACTACCCGGCCGGGGCGGTGGCCTGATGACCACTACCCTCGTCCGCCCGGTAACCGGCAACCGCCCCACCACCTTCGGGGCAACCGTCGCGCGGCTGCGCCGCCGTCGCGGCTTGTCGCAAGTCGTCTGCGCCAACCTGGTTGGCCGGTCGGAAACCTGGCTGGCCAAGGTCGAACACGACCGCATCCCCGTGGATCGACTGTCGGTCCTGCGGGACCTCGCCCGCGTCCTGGGTGTCGATCTGGCGGCGCTGATCGAGGTGGCCCCATGGACCACCACCACCGCTGCCCCCTCGTACCGCTGGCGTCAACCCCGGCTTGCCCGGGGCTGGGAACCCGTCCAGCTCATCGGCCGCATGAAGATCCTCGCCGACCGCGACGGGATCGAGCTGCCGAAGACCTACCAACTCATCCGCGACATCTACCTTTGGGAGCACCACCGGGCCGACCTGCCCGCGCACGTGGCCTCCCTGCTGGGCCGGATCTTCGACAGCCCGAACTCGTTCGGCACAGGCCCCATCTCCCACCTACCGATGAAGGCGGTCCGCACCCGTGGCCGCTGACGTCACCACCGTTGTCCCGGGCCAGCACATCACTGCTGGTCCGGGGCACCGGCCTACCCCCGACGCGGGCTCGCCCGGCGCGTTCGTCGGCCGTGACGAGTCCGCCTTCCACCGGGCCTGCGACCCCCAGGTGTTCGACTGGCTCGACCACGTGAAGGCAGCCGCGGGCTGCTCCCACCCCATCCGCCTCTCGGGCGAGGTCGCCACCCTCGACCGGGCCACCGGCCGGCTCCTGGGCTCGGTTTCGACGGCGGACCTGCCGGACGGGGAGATCTATAAGCCGTGCGGCAACCGCCGCCATGCCGTCTGCCCGTCCTGCGCCCGCACCTACCAGCGTGACGCCTACCAACTCGTCCGCGCTGGCCTCGCCGGCGGCAAGGGCATCCCCGCCACGGTGGCGCAGCATCCGGCGGTGTTCGGCACGTTCACCGCCTCGTCGTTCGGCCCGGTGCACACCCAACGCACCGACCAGCACGGCCGGCCGATCCCCTGCCGGCCCCGCCGCGACCCGCAGCCGTGCCCGCACGGCGTCGACATGCGCTGCCACCACCGGCACGCCGACGACGATCCTGTGCTCGGCACGCCGCTTTGTCTGGACTGCTACGACTATGACGGGCAGGTGGTGTGGAACCACTCCGCGCCGGAGTTGTGGCGCCGCACGACCATCGCGATCACCCGCCACGTCCACGCCCGCGCACGTGCCCTCGGCCTGCCCTGGGTGCACCAGGTCACCGAGTCGGGCAGGGTCCGCCGGGTGCCGCCTGTCAAGGTGTCCTTCGGCAAGGTCGCCGAGATGCAGCGCCGGGGCGTCGTGCACTACCACGCCGTCATCCGCCTCGACGGCGTCGACCCGGACGACCCGAACGCCGTGATCCCGCCGCCGGCCGCCCTCGGCGTCGACGACCTGGTCGCCGCCGTCACCCACGCCGCCACCGTTGGCTTCACCACCCGCACCCACCCCGTCCAGCCCGCCGGCTGGCACATCACCTGGGGCGACCCCGGCAAGGGCCTCGACGTGCGGCCGGTCAACGCCGACGGCGACATCACCGACGGGAAGGTCGCCGGCTACCTGGCCAAGTACGCCACCAAGAGCACCGAAACCACCGGGCACGTCTCCCGCCGCCTCAACGGCGAAGTCATCGACCTCTATGCGAACGAGCACGGCACCCACCCGGAACGGCTCATCGACGCCTGCTGGACCCTCGGCGGCCACCGCGACTGGCAACAGCTTCGACGCTGGGCGCACATGCTCGGCTTCGGCGGCCACTTCCTCACCAAAAGCCGCCGCTACTCCGTCACCTTCCGCATCCTCCGCGACGCCCGCGTCATCTGGCGACGCACCGAAGCCGGCCACGAATGGGCCGACCAACCCGACGACGACACCACCCTTGTCGTCGGCCTGCTGTCCTACGCCGGCTCCGGCTGGCGCACCACCGGAGACGCCCTCCTGGCCAACACCTCCGCCGCCATGGCCCGCGAGAGGCACGAGATCGCACGAGAGGAGATGACCGCTGCCGCCTGACACCCGACCTGACCGTCTTCACGAGAGGAGCACCGCTCTGAACGAACCCCGCGATGTCGACATGCTCACCGTCGAACAAGCCGCCCAGCGCCTCGGCACCGGAGTCCGCTTCGTGCGCCGCATCGTCGCTGAACGCCGCATCCGCTTCTACAAAGTCGGCAAGTACGTCCGGTTCCACCCCGACGACCTCACCGACTACATCTGTCAAGGCCGCATTGACGCCATCCGGCCTGTCCTGCGCTACCGGAAGGGAGAACACGTCTATGGCTGACAAGCGCCGCTTCGGCCGTATCCGCAAGCTGCCTTCCGGCAGGTATCAGGCCCGCTACCCTGGCCCGGACGGCACTGACCGGCCGGCACCGCACACCTTCATCCGCAAGACCGACGCTGAGCGCTGGCTTGCCGCCGTTGAGGCCGACATCCTCAAAGGGTCCTGGCGTGACCCTGACCTCGGCCGAATCGCTCTCGGCTCGTACCTGGCCGAGTGGATCGATCACCGTCCCGGGCTGCGCCCGAGGACCCTCGATCTCTACCGCTGGCTGCACCGTAAGTACATCGAACCCACGTTGCGTGATCGCGCGTTAAGCGACATCACTCCCGGCATCGTCCGTGCATGGCGAGCCGACCTCCTGGCGGAAGGCGTCAGCCTGACGATGGTCGCCAAGGCGTACCGTCTGCTGCGCGCTGCCCTCAACACCGCCGTTGATGATGAACTCATCCGGCGCAATCCTTGCCGGATCAAGGGTGCTGGCCTTGAGCGCGCGGCTGAGCGACCTACTGCCACAGTGGCCCAGGTCTTCCATCTCGCCGACGTTGTGCCCGGCCGCTTCCGTGCCCTGATCCTGCTCGCCGCCTTCGCGAGCCTCCGCTACGGCGAGCTGGCCGCCCTTCGCCGCCGCGACTTCGACCCCCGCTGTCGGACCCTCACCGTCCGCGCGACCTTGGTCGAGCGCTCAGACGGAAGCCTCACCTTCGGGCCACCCAAGACCGATGCCGATATCCGAACCGTCACCATTCCCGACGCGATCCGCCGCGACATCCGCGCCCACCTGGACGACTTCGTCGACGAGGGCCAGGAGGCGCTCGTCTTCACCGGCGCGAAGGGTGCCATCCTGCGCCGCTCCAACTTCCAGACCGCCTGCAAGTGGCGCGAGTCTGCGGCTGCGGCCGGCCTGCCCGGCTTCCACTTCCACGACCTGCGGCACACCGGCAACCCCCTGGCGTCGCGGACCGGCGCGAGCCTGGCCGACCTGATGGCCCGAATGGGCCACGCCTCGACCCGCGCCGCGATGATCTACCAGCACACCGCCCGGGAGCGCGACGAGCACATCGCTGACGCGCTCAGCTCGCAGATCAAGCAGAGCAGGGATCGGGCACGTAACGGGCACGGCCAGCGCAAGAAGCGGTAGCAACGAATGAGGCCCCAGCCAGGAAACCTGTCCTGAGCTGGGGCCTCGCGCTGGAGCGGGTGACGGGAATCGAACCCGCACTGTCAGCTTGGGAAGCTGATGTTCTGCCATTGAACTACACCCGCAGGCGGCACCACTGTACCTGAGGTCGTCACCCCCGTGCACCCAGGCACCCCCGACACGTCGACCCCGATCTTGAACCCGACGGCCGGTCCGCGCCGCCGAAAAGTTTCCCTCCCGGCAACATATAGCCATTCTCAAATCGTTCGATCGGTTGTAACGTCTCCCCCACGTTTCGGCCACGGCGTGACACACCCCCGGTCGCGCCGCCAGAAAGAGGTGGGCCCATGGGACTGCGTCCCAACCTGTTGACCCGGCGTGCCGCCGGTGTCGCGACGACGACCCTGGCGCTGCTGCTCAGCACCGCCGCGGTGGGCGTCGTCCCCGCTGCTTCGGCCTTCTCGGCCGCTCCCGACAACGCGTGCGCGGAGCCCGCGGGCGAGCACTCGGGCCACGCCGACGCCCGGGTCAAGAAGGGCGGTTCGGCCAAGCTCGACCCCAACGAGCTGACCGCCGCGCAGCTCCGTGACCGCGAGGCCGACCTCGCCGCCGCGCTGCGCGAGCGGGCCAACACCCGCACCGGCGCGAACGCCGTCGCCCCACTCGCCACCGTGACCGTCCCGGTCGTGGTGCACGTGATCCAGCGAGACAGCACCCGGGCCGGCGGCAACATTCCCGACTCGATGATCACCTCGCAGATCAGCGTGCTGAACCAGGCGTACAGCGGCGCCACCGGCGGCGCGACCACCGCGTTCAGCTTCCAGCTCCAGAAGGTCAACCGCGTCACCAACTCGTCGTGGTACCAGATCACGCAGGGCTCCTCGGCCGAGCGGCAGATGAAGACCAGCCTCCGCACCGGCGGCAAGAACACCCTCAACATGTACCTGGGCCAGTTGAGCAACAACCTGCTCGGCTGGGCCACCTTCCCGAAGCGCACCCTCGACAGCATGGACGGCGTGGTCGTGCTGAACGAGTCGCTGCCGGGCGGCACCGCGACCAACTACAACCAGGGCGACACCGGCACCCACGAGATCGGCCACTGGCTGAACCTCTACCACACCTTCCAGGGCGGCTGCTCCGGCTCCGGCGACAGCGTCAGTGACACCCCGGCGGAGTCGTCGCCGGCGTACCAGTGCCCGACCGGGCGGGACACCTGCTCCGCCCCCGGCCTGGACCCGATCACCAACTTCATGGACTACACCTACGACTCGTGCATGTACCAGTTCACCCCCGGTCAGGCGGACCGCATGCTGACCGCGTGGAACGCCTACCGCGCGGCGTAACCCCCCGAGCGCCAGGAAAGGTGCCGGCTCCGTCGACGGAGCCGGCACCTTTTCACGTACGCCGGGTCAGGCCGCCGACCGGCGGGTGTCGAACCCGTGCCGCCCACCGCGGCGACCCTCCGTCACGACCGGGCGGTAGGCCGGTTGACCGACCGTGGCGTACGGGTCGAGCCACACCTGGACCGCGGGACGGCCGGCCGCCGACGCAGCCTGGTCCCGCCGGGTGAGCATCGCGACGTCGACGGTGAACTCGAAGAGCCGCCAGTCCACCTGGGCGGCGGCCCGGCCGGCCAGCGCCACCCGGGCCACCCGGCCCGGATCGGTCACCGAGCGGGCCCGACCCGCCACGTACGCCTCGTCGTCGGTCTCCTCGGGCGGGAACGAGTGCAGTGCGTAGCGGCCGTCGCGTTCGAGGTCACGCCGCTTCGGCGAGTTGATGACGAAGCAGAACAGCCCCTCGTCGGTGATGACCGGGGCGACCGGGTGGACGCGGGGCCCGCCGTCGGCGCGGACGGTGGCCAGGTAGCCGAAGCCCGACCCGTACTGCTGAAAGAGACGGCGGATCCCGTCGGCGAGGCGGGGCTCGTCAGTGGCGAATTCGGACCAGGAAGCCATGCCGACATTCTATCGAACAGATGTGCTAACGCGCAGTCCGACACGCAGGTCGCCGGCACCGATCGCTATGGTGGTGCGATGCTGCTCTCCGACCGCGACCTGGTCAGCGAGATCAAGGCGGGCACGCTCGCGCTGGATCCGTTCGAGCCCACACTGGTGCAACCGTCCAGCATCGACGTACGCCTGGACCGGCTCTTCCGGGTCTTCAACAACCACCTGTACACCCACATCGACCCGTCGATGCGGCAGGACGACCTGACCTCCGCGGTGGAGGTGCCGGACGGCGAGCCGTACGTGCTGCACCCGGGCGAGTTCGTGCTCGCCTCCACGCTGGAGGTGGTCACCCTCGGCGACCAGCTCGCCGGCCGGCTGGAGGGCAAGTCGAGCCTGGGCCGGCTCGGCCTGCTCACCCACTCCACCGCCGGGTTCATCGACCCCGGCTTCTCCGGCCACGTCACGCTGGAACTCTCCAACGTGGCCAACCTGCCGATCACTCTCTGGCCCGGCATGAAGATCGGCCAGCTGTGCATCTTCCGGCTCTCGTCACCGGCCGAGCACCCGTACGGCTCGGAGGTGTACGGCTCGCGCTACCAGGGCCAACGCGGCCCCACACCGAGCCGCTCCTGGCAGCAGTGGCGCACCTGGCCCACCCGCTGACCCGCTCACTCGCCTCGGCGAGGTGTCAAGCGGCGCCCCTTCCTATACCGAATGCGTTAAGCAGGGGCCCCGCCTTACACCCGGCCGAAGCTGTTGACGGGGCCGTCGTCGACGCGCTTCATCTTGATCGGCATGCCGGCCTGGGAGGCGTGCACCACCCAGCCGCCGCCGACGTACATTCCCACGTGGTGCAGGTCGGCGTAGTAGAAGACCAGGTCACCGGGGCGCAGGTCGGCGCGACTGACCCGGGCGGTGACCCGGCGCTGCTGGCGGGCGTTGTGCGGCAGGGACACGCCGGCCTTCGCCCACGCGGCGAGCATCAGCCCCGAGCAGTCGTACGAGTTGGGCCCCTCGGCGCCCCAGACGTACGGCTTGCCGATCTGCGCGCAGGCGAACTTCACCACGGCGCCGGCGTCGCCGCCGGGCCAGGCGGCCGGGCAGGGGGCGGGACGCAGCGGGCCGCCGCCGCCGTTGCCGTACACCTGCAGGCGCAGCTTCTGCAGCCGGTCGATCTCGGCGTTGATCTGCCGCTTCTTCGCGGCGAGCTGGGCTTCGGTGCGGCTCAGCTGGACGATCAGCTCGTCCAGCGACCGTTTCTGCGCGGCCAGCCTGTCCCGCAGCTCCGCCACGCCGCGGATCTGCCGCTGCTGCCGGTCGGCGAACCGGTCGAGCAGTTCCAGGCCGTCGACCAGTTCGCTCGGTGATCGGCTGCCCAGCAGCGCGTTGACGGTGGCGACGTTGTCGCCCTTGTACGCCTCGGCGGCCAGCCCGCTGACCTGGTCCATCGCCAGATCGACCTGGAGCTGGAGGGGTTCGATCCGCTTGCCGAGCGCCTGCGCCTGACGGCGCTTGCCGGCCAGGCCGACGCGGGTGGCGTTGTGCTGTTCGATGATCGGTTCGAGCCGGTTCCAGTCCCGGTCGATCCGGCCTTCGATCTCGGTCACGGAGGGCTCGGCGTGGGCCGCCGTGGCGCCACCGGTCAGGACTGCGGCGACGCCGACCAGGGCGGCGACTGCGGTGGTGAAGCGGGACCAGTGTGTACGCGGCGCGCCCGTCGGCTGGCCGGGAACCGGCCGGACCGACAGCGGCCGCGGGGCATGGCGTGCCACCGGGGCTCCGTACTCCTTCACGTCGACCGCCTACCGGGTTAGCTGACGGGTTCGGGCGGGAAGGGGTCGCCCTACCGCAGTGGCTGCGGATTCACCCCGGCGTACCTGGGTCCCCGGCTCGCCCGGAGGCGACTCGGCGGTGTCCGACCGTCACCTCCCGGGTTGGGTGGTGCACCTACCGGTCGACGATTCACCAGAGTAGGGATCGCCGTCACCGCGACGCAACTCACCCGGCCGTGACACTCCGTACCCGAATCGGCCACCGCGACCGTGGGACGGTGAAGGTTTTTTTCGTATCCGAATACCTTGCGGAAAGCTATTGACCGCAGGCCGCGCCGGGAGTGAGGGTGGAAACGCAGTGACCCCCATCCCTGTCTGGAGGTTCGATGCACCGCACACCCCCGCCGTCGGGCAGACGGATACTGCTGGCCGCCGCCGTCGCGACGGCCACCGCGTTCGCCACCACCGGCCCGGTCGCCGCCGAGCCGTCCCGCGCCGACCCCGCCGACCGGCAGCAGCAGTACGCCGCCGCGGCCGACGAGTACGGCGTGCCGCGCAGCGTCCTGCTCGGCGTCTCCTACCTGGAGTCCCGCTGGGACACCAACGCGGGCATGCCCAGCACCAGCGGCGGCTACGGGCCGATGCACCTGACCGACGCCGAGCAGGTCGCCTCGACCCCGTCCAGCGCGCACGTCGACTCCGACGAGGACCCGCGTGGCGACGAGTCCCGCCCGCTCACCCTGGATCCGGCCGTCGCCGCCGCACCCGCCGGCGACGTGCTGCCCCGGGCCGCCCTGCAGACCGTCGACGCCGCCGCCACGCTCACCGGCATCCCGGTGCAGACGCTGCGGACCGATGCCGCCGCGAACATCCGGGGCGGCGCGGCGCTGCTCGCCTCGTACCAGCAGGAACTGGGCGGGCCGGTCGGGGCCGGCAGCGACCCGGCGGCCTGGTACGGCGCGGTGGCCCGGTACTCCGGCGCGGACACCGAGGACGCGGCGGCGGCCTTCGCCGACGAGGTGTACGACCAGCTAGGTCAGGGTGCCAGCCGGACCACCGACGACGGCCAGCGGGTGACCCTCGCCGCCACGGCGGTGGCGCCGGACCAGTCCGGGCTGCACCGGCTCGGCCTGCGCCGCGCCGAGCGGCCGGACGGGCTGGAGTGCCCGGTCCGGCTCGCCTGCGAGTGGATCCCCGCCCCGTACGCCGAGTACGTCGACAAGAACGGCAACATCGACTACGGCAACCACGACCTCGGCAACCGGCCGGCCCAGCAGAAGATCGAATACATCATCATCCACGACACCGAGGGCTACTTCGGTCCCAGCGTCGGGCTGGTCAAGCGGGCCGACTACCTGGGCTGGCACTACACGCTGCGCTCGGTGGACGGCTACGTCGCCCAGCACATCAAGGCCAAGGACGTCGGCTGGCAGGCCGGCAACTGGTACGTCAACGCCAAGTCCATCGGCATCGAGCACGAGGGCTTCGCCGGCCACGGCACCTGGTACACCGAGGCGATGTACCGGAGCTCGGCCAAGCTAGTCCGGCACCTGGCGCTGCGGTTCCAGATCCCGCTGGACCGCCAGCACATCCTCGGCCACGACAACGTCCCCGGCATCCTTCCCGGCAACGTCGCCGACATGCACTGGGACCCGGGCCCGTACTGGGACTGGTCGCACTACTTCGACCTGATGAAGGCGCCGTTCCAGGGCACCGGCACACCGCGCACCGGCCTGGTCACCATCGACCCGGACCACGCCACCAACCGGCCGGCGTTCACCGGCTGCAACCAGCAGCCCCCGGGCGTCCCGGATCCGCCGCCGCCGGCCGAGCCGTGCCCGCTGCGCGGCTCCTCCTCGGTCCTCCTGCGCACCGCGCCGAGGGCGGACGCGCCGCTGGTCAACGACCTCGGGCTGCGCCCGGACGGCACCCCGAACACCATGTACGTCTCCGACCACGGCGCCCGCGCCTCGGCCGGCCAGACGTACGCCCTCGCGGGGATCCAGGGTGACTGGACGGCGATCTGGTATCTCGGCCAGCAGGCCTGGTTCCACAACCCGGCCTCGGCGCCGACGGCGAAGTGGGCGAACGGCTTCGTGGTCACCCCCCGGCCGGGGAAGGCCACCATCCCGGTGTACGGGCGGGCCTACCCGGAGCGGGCGGCGTACCCCGCCACCATCCCGTACCAGGCCGTCACGCCGTTGCAGTACACGTTCGCGGCCGGCCAGCGGTACGCGCTCGGCGGGGTGCTGCCGGGCGAGTACTACCGGGCGGTCTCGTTCGACGGCTCGGCACCCGGCGACCGGACCGTGGTCCGGGGCGCCAACCGGTACGTCCAGCTCCAGTTCGGCCACCGGGTGATGTACGCCGACCTGGCCGACGTGCAGATCCTGCCGGCCGCGGTCGGCGCGCCGCAGTAGAACGCGGCAACGACGAAGGGCCCCGACAACGCGTCGGGGCCCTTCGGATGTCGCGGACTACTCAGGTGACCCGGCGGAAGCCGGCGATCGGCTGGTTGTTGATGCTGCTGACCTGGACCGGTTTCCCGGTGCGTGGCGCGTGCACCATGGTGCCGTTGCCCAGATAGAGCCCGACGTGGTGCAGGTCACTGTAGAAGAAGACCAGATCGCCCGGGCGGGCCTCGGAGCGGGACACCGAACGGCCCTCGTTCCACTGCGCCCCGGTGAAGTGGGTCAGGCGGATGCCCGCCGCCTTGTACGCGTACTGGGTCAGGCCCGAGCAGTCGAAGGAGTTCGGGCCGGTGGCCCCCCAGACGTACGGGTCGCCGACCTGTTGGCAGGCCACTCGGATCGCGGTGCGGGCCGCCGCGGAGACCACCCCGTTGATGGTGGGGCAGCCCGAGACGCTGACCGTGGTCTTCGGCATCGACGCCTTGAGCCGCTTGATCTCGGCGTCGATCTTCTTCTTGCGGGCGGCCAGCTCGGCCTCCTGCTCGACCTGCGACGCGATCAGCGTGTCCAGCTTCTGCTTCTGCGCGTTGTACTTGTCGCGGACGGCGAGCACGCCCTCGATCTGCTTGCGCTCGTGGGCGGCGAGCCGGTCGAGCATGGTGAGCTGCTCGGCGAGCTGACCAGGCCGGGTGTCCACCAGCAGGGCGCCGATGTCCGTCGCCGGGCCGGACATGTAGTGCCGGGAGGCCAGCTGGCCGACCCGACCCATCGCCAGCTCGGATTCCAGCGCCAGCGGCTGGATCTTCTTCGCCAGGTCCGCCGACTTCTTGCGGTTGACCCGCAGCTTGGACCGAACCTCGTTGTACTTCTCGATGGTCGGTTCGAGCTGCTCCCACTGCTTGTCGATCGCGGCCTCGATCTCGTCCACCGAGGGCTCGGCGTATGCGGGCGCGGTCAGCGCCCCGGCGCCGACCAGCACCGCCGCGAGCAGCACGAATAGACGGTGTGTGACACGTCGCGCGCGACCGGGACCGCCGGGGCGGACGGGCGCGTGACGATGAGGGGGCATGGTCGCCACCGGCACCGACTCCTTTTGACGAACTCCGCCGGGCGCCTCGCGCGGGTGGGGATCGAGGCCGACTACCGCAGCGGTCGGTGCCCAACATTAGGGAAGGGGACGGTCGGAATCAAGACGAGATATTACGGTGTCAGCGTTACGCAACGACTTGCACACAAACGGTATTCATTTATTGGCCAGCGATGGAAATGAATACTTGCTCGGACTGCCGTGGGCCGATGGGACGCCAAACCCCTCGCCGGGGAACTGTTCCTGCTGGATGACCCGACGCGAGGACGGCGGCGGCACCTGCCGGGTGCCGCCGCCGTCGTCGGTTGCGCTGTCTCGGGGGTACGGCCTCAGCCGGCGACCGGCTCGCTCTCCTTCTCGTCGCCCGGGGCCCCCGCGGGTCGGACCGAGCGGAGCAGCACGCTCGCCACGTCGACGACCTCGACCTGCTCACCGGCGCCCTTGCCGTTGACCCCGTCGTTCAGCATCGTCGAGCAGAACGGGCAGCCGACGGCGACCGTCTTCGCCCCGGTGGCCATGGCCTCCTCGACCCGGTCCACGTTGATCCGCTTGCCGATCTTCTCCTCCATCCACATCCGGGCACCGCCGGCGCCGCAGCAGAAGGAGCGCTCGCTGTTGCGCGGCATCTCGATGAGGCCGCTGTCGCGGCCTGCGCCGGAACCGATGGCTGCGCCACCCCGGCCATCTCCGGCTCCGCCTCCGATGGCGCTGCCCAGCACCTCGCGCGGCGGGGCAAAGACCCGGTTGTGCCGGCCCAGGTAGCAGGGGTCGTGGTAGGTGACGCCACCGTCGACCGGCTGCACCGGGGTGAGCTTGCCGGTGCTGACCAGGTGTGCCAGGAGCTGGGTGTGGTGCACCACCTCGAACTCGCCGCCGAGCTGGCCGTACTCGTTGCCCAGCGTGTTGAAGCAGTGCGGGCAGGTGGCCACGATCTTGCGCTTGGCCTTCTCCCGGCCCTCGAACGCCTCGTTGAGGGTCTCCACGTTCTGCTGGGCGAGCATCTGGAAGACGAACTCGTTGCCGATCCGCCGGGCCGGGTCACCGGAGCAGGTCTCGCCCTCGCCGAGGATGGCGAACTTCACGCCGGCCTCGTGCAGCAGGGTGGCTACCGCGCGGGTGGTCTTCTTGGCCCGGTCCTCGAAGGCGCCGGCGCAACCGACCCAGAACAGGTACTCGAAGTCGTCCACCTCGCCGACCCGCGGCACCTCGAATTCCAGGCCCTTGGTCCAGTCCTCGCGGGTGTTCGGCGGGGCGCCCCACGGGTTGCCCTTGTTTTCCAGGTTGCGCAGCATCACGCCGGCCTCGGACGGGAAGCTCGACTCGATCAGCACCTGGTAGCGGCGCATGTCGACGATGTGGTCCACGTGCTCGATGTCCACCGGGCACTGCTCGACGCAGGCGCCGCAGGTGGTGCAGGACCAGAGCACGTCCGGGTCGATCACGCCGCCTTCCTCGGCGGTGCCGATCAGCGGCTTCTCGGCCTCGGCCATGGCCAGCACGTCCACGCCGGCCAACTGCTCCTGGGTGGCCTTCTCCTCGCCGGTCAGGTCCTTGCCGCCGCCGGCCAGCAGGTAGGGCGCCTTGGCGTACGCGTGGTCGCGCAGGCTCAGCACCAGCAGCTTCGGCGACAGCGGCTTGCCGGTGTTCCAGGCCGGGCACTGCGACTGGCAGCGACCGCACTCGGTGCAGGTGCTGAAGTCCAGCAGGCCCTTCCAGGTGAACTGCTCCACCTGGGCGACCCCGAACTGGTCCTTTTCCGGGTCGGCCTCCTCGAAGTCGAGCGGCTTGCCCTGGCTCGTCATCGGGCGCAGCGGGCCGAGGCCGGAGCCGGCCGGCTTCGCCGGCTCCCGCTTGAAGAAGATGTTGGGGAACGCCAGGAAGCGGTGCCAGGCGACGCCCATGGTGACGTTCAGCGAGATCACGATGAGCCAGGTCATCGAGATTACGATCTTGATGAGCGCGGCCACGCTGACGCCGGCCTCCCAGGCGGGCAGCGCGTTGCCGACGGCGTGGCTGACCGGGGCGGCCCAGGCCGGGTACTCGAAGTGCCCGGTGGCGACCTTGAAGCCACGGATCAGGAAGCCGAAGATCAGGACCAGCAGCACGACCCACTCGACGAAGTAGCCCTGCCACATGGTCGAGCCGGTGAACCGGGAGCGGCCACCGGGCCGGGTCGGCCGGTTGCGCAGCCGGATCGCCATCAGCACCAGGATGCCGACGAAGCCGAGAATGCCGATCCACTCGGTGACCAGGCCGAAGATCGTCCAGTGCCCGATCACCGGCAGCCCGCCGCCGGTGCTGACCACCTCGAAGTACGCCTCGAGCACCAGCAGGGACAGCACGATGAACGCGACCATCACGAACCAGTGCGCGGCGCCGACCAGGCTCCACTTGAGCATGCGGGTGTGACCGGCGGTCTCCACCAGCATGGTCCTCGTCCGGGCGCTTTTCTCGCCGAACCGCTCCGGCGCCGGCTGCCCGAGCCTGATCACGGCCGTCATCTTCATGACCGCGCGTACCGCAAGCCCCACCGCCACCGCGGTGATGGCGGCCGCGAGGATCGTGGTGACGATCTGGACGCTGCCCATCGAGTTGGCCTCCCGGTCTGCTGCCTGTCAGTGCAGCCTACGCGGAAGGTTACCCAGCAGTAACGTGAGTCTTCTCGCACCGGCCACGCCGCCCTGCGCACACCTTAGGGGCACCGGGCCCGGCGCGCCGGGCTGGGGCGGCGTGGCGTGACCTCGTCCACCGTCGCACCGGGGTGGGTGGTCCGAGCGGAGGCACGGCCCGCGGCCCGGCCCCGGGTCGGGACCGGGCCGCGACGGCACGGGTACGGCGCGACGCGAGGGCCGCCGGAGCGGCCGGTCAGCGGATCAGCGCCAGCGGGAAAGCAGGATCAGCGAGGCGACCATCGCTCCGAACCCGACCGCGAGGTTCCAGTAACCCCACGACATCACCGGGTACTCCTGCTCGGAGAGGTAGTACACCACCAGCCAGCCGATGCCGGCGACGATCAGCGCGACCGCGGTGGCGGGCAGCCAGACCGGGCTAGGCTTGCGCGTCGCCGCCGTCGCCGTGGGACGAACGTCCGTCGGCGGGGTGTACACCTTCTTCTTGCGGACCTGAGACTTGGGCACGACGCTCTCCAGAGGGGTGACGACCTCGTCCGGCCTGACAACCGGGCGCGGGGGCGACGGTCCATGGCCAATAATGTTCGACAGCTAGCGTAGTCCCGAAGGCCCGCTCAGGCCACGAATGGGGTCAGGCCAGTGCACGGAGTGACCGAAAAGGGCGGAACTGTCGCGGGCCGACGCACCGGTCCGCGACGTGGCAGACCGACATCAGACGACGCGGAAGGAACGCCCCGGTGGAGTACACGTCCGGCGCCGCCTCCTGGCAGAAGGTCCTCCGACGGGCGGTCGCCGGCCTGCTGCCCCGGCGAAGGCGCCAGCGCCGCCCCGGTTGGTCCGTCGGCGTCCCGTTGATCGCCGCCGCCGCCGGGTTGCTCTTCACCACGACCGCCACCACCGCCGGGGGGACCGCCCTGCGCGAGGACCGCCGGCCGGAGCTCAACCAGCTCATCGAGGAGCGACGCACCCAGGTCGAGGGGAACGAGCGCCGGGCCGCGCGGCTGCGCGCGGAGGTGGAGAGCGAGACCGCCGTCCTGGCGGACACCGACGTGCCGATCCGGACGCAGCAGGACCGGGCGAAGGCGAGCGAGCAGGCCGCCGGCTTCACCGCGCTCACCGGCCCGGGGATCACGATCGAGCTGAACGACGCGCCGCCGCTGGGCGGGCAGCCCCTACCCAAAGGGGTGAGCTACGACGACCTGGTCATCCACCAGGGTGACGTCCAGGCGGTGGTCAACGCGCTCTGGGCGGGTGGCGCGGAGGCCATGTCAATCATGAACGTCCGCGTGCTCAGCACCAGCGCGGTACGCTGCGTCGGTAACACCCTGCTGCTGCACGGCCGGGTGTACTCGCCACCGTTCAAGATCGTAGCAATCGGCGATCCCGCTGCCCTGCAGCAGTCCCTCGCCAGCTCCAAGGGAGTCCGTTGGTTCATGGACGCGGTTGACGCCTACCACCTGGGCTACAAGGAAGACGTGTCCACGGTCACCGTGCCGGCGTTCGAGGACTCCACCGCGCTCCGCTCGGCCAAGGTGCCCCGGTGAACCAGGGCCCGGACGAGCGGCGCGACGGTCGACACCGCGACCCGAGCGACGATCCGACGGCCTTCATCCCCAAGATCGACCGACCCGCCCCGCCGGCCGACCCGCCCCGGGTCGAACTGCCCTGGCCGGACCGGAAGCTCACGCCCCGCCCGGCCGCCCCCGTGCCCGGACCGGACCGCTCCCCGGGTGGCGACCGCCGCCCGGGGCGACCCGGCCCCACCCCCGCCGCCGGCCCGTCACCCGGCCGCCCGCCGGCGCCCCCGGCCTGGCCGGGCGAGCCGGAGCACCGGCCCGCCCCGGCACCGGACGCGTCACGGCACGCGCCTTCCGCCGGGCCCGCCCCCGCCAGGCCGACCGCCAGTGGGCCACCGCACGCCGGGCCGGCCACCGGTGGGCCACCCCATGCCGGACCGGCCGTCGGGGGGCCGCCCCGCGCCGGCTCGCCGGCCGACGACTCGCGCCACGCCGCCTGGCAGCGCCCTGGGACCGGGCGCGAGCACACCGACCCGCGACCGGACCGGTCCGGGGGCCAGCCCTGGACGGCCCACCGCCCGCCGGAACCGACCGCCGCGCCCGCGAACGGAGGGCCCGCGAACGGGACAGCAGCCGCGGCGGTGCCCGGGACGGCCGCACCCGCCGTTGACGGCTGGTCCGACCGCACCGCGTCCGCCGCCCCGAGCGGCGTACCCGGCCGCGCTGCCGGCTCCCCGGGCGGCCCAGCCGAGCCGGCCGACGCGCCGACCGCCTTCCTCCCCAAGATCGACTCGCGCCGCGCCCCGGCCGGCGCGCCGTCCGCCGGCCACCCCGACCCCGCCCTCCGCCCACCCGCGCCGGGCGGGCTTCCGTGGAGCGACGGCCGCCCCGAGCCGGCCGACCCGGGCGCCACCGCGGTGATCCCGGCGGTGACCGCGCGCCCTCCGGCGGGCACGCCGGGGCTGGACTCCACCGCGCTGATGGGCGCGGTGCCCCGCCCGCCGGCCCGGGACGACCCGACCGGCGGCGACCCGCACGCCGAGCCGCCCCGCCCCCGGCGCGGCGAGCAGGTGGTCCAACTCCGCGCGCAGCAGACCGGCGAGGGCTACAAGAGCGTCTACTCGGAGCTGACCCGCCCGTCGTTCGCGTCCCGGCTGCGGACCGGGGTCCGGGTCACCGGAGAGCTGCTGATCACCTTCGGCCTGGTGGTGCTGCTCTTCGCGGGGTACGAGATCTGGGGCAAGTCGGTCATCGTCGACGCCCACCAGCAGGATCTGAGCAGCGAACTCGCCGAGGCCTGGGGGCCGAGCGGCGACCCGACCGTCGCCCCCAGCCGCGGGCCCACGCCGAAGCCCGCCCCGGCGGTGCAGGGCAAGCCGATCGCCGGGCTCTACATCCCCAGTCTCGACAAGCACTGGGTGGTGGTGGAGGGCGTCGAGCAGAAGGACATCCGGTACGCCCCGGGCCACTACCCGAAGAGCGCGATGCCGGGCGAACTGGGCAACTTCTCGGTCGCCGGGCACCGCAACCGGGCCACCTTCTGGCGGCTGGACGAGCTGAACCCGGGCGACGACATCGTCGTCGAGAGCAAGGACAGCTGGTACGTCTACAAGGTCTACAAGACCAGGATCGTCCGGCCGGATCAGGTCGCGGTGGTGGCGCCGGTGCCGATGGAACCCGGCACCAAGCCCAAGGAGAAGCTGCTCACCCTGACCACCTGCAACCCGAAGTTCGACAACTACCAGCGGCTGATCGTCCACGCGAAGCTGGACCACGACGTGCCCAAGTCGGCCGGGCGACCGCCTGAGCTGGGGAGCTGACCATGTACGGCTGGATCTGGCGCAAACTGCCCTTCGGGCTCGCCGGCAAGCTGGCCGGCTCGGTGCTGCTCGCCGCGGCCGCGTTGGCCCTGCTCTGGTTCGTGGTCTTCCCGTGGGCGGAGCCCCTGCTGCCGTTCGACGACGTGCAGGTCACCCAGGACTCGGGCGTACCGGATGGCGGTGGTGACTCCGGGGTGACCACCGAGACCGGCGACCCGGACGACGGGCACGACCTGCCGTACGACACCGACCAGAACAACACCCCGCCCCCCTCTCCCCGCAGGTGAGTCGATGCGCGTCCTGGTGATCGACAACTACGACTCGTTCGTCTTCAACATCGTGCAGTACCTCGGGCAGCTCGGCGCCGAGTGCGAGGTCCGCCGCAACGACGAGATCGACCTGGCCGAGGTTGGCCGGGTCGGTGCGGCCGGCGTGCTGCTCTCGCCCGGGCCGGGCAGCCCGGACCGCGCCGGGATCTGCCTCGACGTGATCCGGGAGTACGGCGGCAGCGTGCCCATCTTCGGCGTCTGCCTCGGTCACCAGGCGATCGGAGAGGCGTTCGGGGGGACCGTCACCCGGGCACCGGAGCTGCTGCACGGCAAGACCTCCGAGGTGCGGCACGAGTCGGTGGGCGTGCTCGCCGGACTGCCCGACCCGTTCACCGCCACCCGGTACCACTCCCTGGCCGTACTGCCCGAGACGCTGCCCGACGAGATCGAGGTGACCGGCTGGACCGGCTCCGGCGTGGTGATGGCGATGCGGCACCGGACGCTGCCCATCGAGGGCGTGCAGTTCCACCCGGAGTCGGTGCTCACCGAGGGCGGCCACCTGATGCTGGCGAACTGGCTCGCCGCGTGCGGTCACCCGGAGGCGCTGGAGCGCGCCCCGGCGCTGGCCGCCGAGGTTGATGCCCGCCGGCGGTCCGCCTTCGCCCCCACCTGAGTCCGCCGCCACGCCGCCTGCGCCTGGTGGGGCACCGCCCGGCGGCGGGCCGCACCCGCCGCTATTCGGGCATCCGGGCCGGTGCGGTGGTCGGCAGCGGGAAGCCGCCGCCACCGCCCGTCTCGGTCGGGGTCGGATCCGGGGTGCCGGTGGGCTCGTCGGTCGCGGTGGGTTCGGTGGTCGGCTCCGGCTGGGACACCGTGATGGTGATCCGGGTGTTCACCGTCTTGCGGTCGTTCGCGTCCGGGCTCTGTTCGGTCACCTTGCCGGCCTGGTCCGCCGGGACGTTCTTGCCGAGCTCCACGTCGATGTTGGTGAAGCCGGCCTCGCGCAGCCGGCGCTTCGCCTGCTCCTCGGTCAGGCCCACGACGTCGGGCACCTTCACGATGTTGCCCTTGGACACCTCGACGGTCACCTCGCGGCCCTCGGTCACCGTGCTGCCGGCCTCCGGCGACACGTCGACGACCTGCCCCTCCCGCTCGGCGCTGCTCACGTCCCTCCGCTTCGGCGTCAGACCCAGGGCCTTGAGCTGCTGCTCGGCGTTCTCCCAGGTGGAGCCCTTGAGCGGCGGGACGCGGACCTCGGCCGGGCCGCCGCAGATCTTGAGGGTCACGTCCCGGCCGGGTTCGAGCTGCCCGCCGGTCGGCTCCTGGCTGACCACCGCGCCCTTCTGGCACTGGGTGTTGCGGACCGGGTCCTCGCTGATCTTCGGGGTCAGCTTGACGGCCTCGATCTCCGCTACGGCCGCTGCCTGCGGCTTGCCGACCACCTTGGGCACGGTGGCCAGCTCGGGCTTGTCGTCGCCCTTCGGCCAGAGCAGCGCGGCGACAAGCGCGATCACCGCGAGCACGCCCAGCGCGGCGAAGACCGCGATCACCCAGGAGGACGACTGCCGCTTGCGCGGGTCGCCCACCCGGGCCGGGATCTGCCGGGTCGCCGCACCGGCCGGGTAACCGGCCGCCGCGCCGGCCGGCGCGAGTTGGGTGGTCTCGTCCTGGTGCGGCATGACCGGGGTGGCCATCACCGGCCGGCCGGCGGCGGCGCGGAGCAGGTCCGCCCGCATCTCGCCGGCGCTCTGGTAGCGGTTCAGCGCGTTCTTCGACAGCGCCTTCAGCACGATCGCGTCGACCGCCGGGTTGACGTCCGGGTTGATGTCGCTCGGCGTCGGCGGGGCCTCCCGCACGTGCTGGTACGCGACGCTGACCGGGCTGTCGCCGACGAACGGCGGGTGCCCGCAGAGCAGCTCGAACAGCACGCAGCCGGCCGCGTACACGTCGGAGCGGGCGTCGACCGCCTCGCCGCGGGCCTGCTCGGGCGAAAGATACTGTGCGGTGCCGATGACCGCGCTGGTCTGGGTCATCGTGGTGGCACCGCTGGCCAGCGCCCGGGCGATGCCGAAGTCCATCACCTTGACCTGGCCGGTCTGGGTGAGCATCACGTTGCCCGGCTTGATGTCCCGGTGGATGATGCCGTGCCGGTGGCTGAACTCCAGCGCCGCGCACATGTCGGCGCAGATCTCCAGCGCCCGGCGCGGCTGCAGCCGGCCCTCGGCACCGAGGACCTCCTTGAGGGTCCGCCCGTTGACGAACTCCATCACGATGAACGGCAGCGTCTCACCGGTGGGGCCGGTCTCCTCGCCGGTGTCGTACACGGCGACGATCGCGGGGTGGTTCAGCGACGCGGCGTTCTGCGCCTCGCGGCGGAACCGCATCTGGAAGGTGGCGTCCCGGGCGAGGTCGGCGCGGAGCATCTTGATCGCGACGTCCCGGCCCAGCCGGAGGTCACGACCCCGGTGCACCTCCGCCATGCCGCCGTAGCCGAGCAACTCGCCGACCTGGTACCGGCCACCGAGCAGGCGGGCCTGCGCTGTCATCGCGTGTGTCGTCCTTCGCTCGTCGTCTCGCCGCCACCCGGCCGGGTCCGTTCCACCCGACGGTACGACGTCCGAAACGGATCGTCGGCTCCGTCGTCGTTCCGCGCGCCGGACAGCACGGTCGACCCAGCGGGTGGACCGGACAGGCCGGGCAGCGCACTGTTGCGCAGCTTGTAGGAAACCACGCCGGAGCAAAGTAGGACCAGCGTGGCCACGAGGATGACGAGCACCACCCGTCCCGAGCCGGACCGGCGCGCGGCCGGGGCCGGGACGGGCTGCCGGGCGTACCCGAGGGCCCGGTCGGGACGGGCCGGCGCCGGCGGCGGCACGGTCGCCGCACCCCGCGGGTACGCCGGCTGCGATGCCGGCGGACGCGGTGGGGCGGGCCGCGTCACGACCGGTGGGCGGGGCTGCGCCGGCGGTACGGCGGTGGCCGGCGGGCGGGGCTGGGCCGGCGACACCGGCGCGGCCGGCCGGTGCTGCTGCCGGGGCGGCGGCACCTGCGCCCGGGCCTGCGGCGCGGCCGGCGAGGACGGCGCGGCCGAGACCGGCCGGGCGTGCCCGGCGGCGCGGGTCTGCTGGGACAGCGCGGCCTTGGCCTGGCGGGCAACCCCACCCAGCGCGGCGGCGCTCGGCCAGCGGCCGGTCGGGTCCTTGGCCAGCGCCCGCTCCACGATCGACCGCACCTGCGGCGGGATGTCGCCGGGCAGCGGCCGGGGAGCTTCCCGCACGTGCTTCATGGCGATTTCGAGCGGGTTGTCCCCCTCGAAGGGGCGGCGGCCGGCCAGGCACTGGTAGGCGACCACGCCCAGGGCGTACACGTCCGACGCCGGGGTCGCCACCGCCCCCGTCGCCTGCTCGGGGGAGATGTACGAGGCGGTGCCGAGCACCGACCCCGCGGCGGTCAACTGCCCCACCAGGTCGGAGCGGGCGATGCCGAAGTCGGTCAGCACCAGCGTGCCGTTCGGCCGGACCAACAGGTTTCCCGGCTTCACGTCCCGGTGCACGATGCCCTTGGTGTGCGCGGCGTGCAACGCGTCGGCGGCCTGGGCGACCAGCGCCATGGTCCGGGCCGGGGTCAGCCGGCCCACCCGGCTCAGGGTCGAGGAGAGCGCGTCACCCTCCACGTACTCCATGACCAGGAAGGCCATCTGCTGGTCGCTGCCGTAGTCGTAGATGTCCACCACACCGGGGTGGTTGACGGTGGCCATGGTCCGGGCCTCGCCGCGGAACCGCTCGGCGAAGCCGGGCTCGTCCAGCAGGGCCGGCAGCAGCGTCTTCACCGCGACCGTACGCCCGAGCACCTGGTCGGTGGCGCGCCAGACGTCGCCCATGCCGCCGCTGGCGATCCGCTCGTCGAGACGGTAGCGGTTGCCGAGCAGGACGCCGGGGCTGAGCATCAGCGGCCCCCACCGTCGGCGATGGCCGCCTTCATGATCTGCCCGCCGATCCGGGCGGCCTCGGTGCTGCCGCCCTTGCCGGCGTTCTCCAGCATCACGCAGACCGCCGAGACCGGGGTGCCGTTGCGATCCAGGGCGAAGCCGATGAACCAGCCGTGGTCCGGGTCGTTCGGGCCGGACTGGGCGGTGCCGGTCTTGCCGCCGACGGTGTAGCCGTCGATGGCGGCCTTGCGGCCGGTGCCACCGGTGACCACGCTCTGCATCATCTCCCGCAGGTCGGCGGCGACCGGGGAGCTGACCGGCTGGCGCAGCTCGCGCGGCTGGGCGCTGTAGTAGCTGGTGGTGCGGTCTGGCGCCAGCAACTGCTTGACCAGGTACGGCCGCATCTGCTTGCCGTCGTTGGCGACCGCCGCCGCGATCAGCGCCCCCTCCAGCGGAGTCATCCGCACGTCGCGCTGGCCGATCGAGGACTGCGCCAGCGCGGCCGGGTCCGGGTTGCCGTTGCTGTCGGAGATCGTGCCGGTCCGGCTCGCCGCCACCTGGTGGCCGCCCTTGCCGAGCTGGCCGACGGTGAGGTCCTCCTGCTCGAAGCCGAACTGCCGGGCCTTCTCCTTGATCTTGTCGGCGCCCAGCCTCACCCCGAGCTTGGCGAAGCCGGTGTTGCACGACTCCTGGACCGCCTCCTTCAGGGTGACCTGGCTTTCCGGGCAGATCGACGGGGCGGCGTTCTTGATCGGGCTGCCCGACGTCGGCGGGGTGTAGAGCGAGCCGGCCGGGATCATCGTCTCCTTGGTGATCCCGTTCTCCAGCGCCGCCGCGGCCACCACCACCTTGAAGGTCGAGCCGGGCGGCAGGGTCTCCGCCAGGGCCCGGTTGGCCAGCGGCCGCTGGGGGTCGTCCTTCAGCTCGTTGTACGCCGCCGAGGCTGCCGAGCGGTCGTGGCTGGCCAGCGGGTTCGGGTCGAAGCTGGGCATGGAGACCAGCGACTGGACGGCACCGGTACGCGGGTCGACCGCGATGGCCGCGCCCCGCTTGGCGCCCACCTCGTTGCCGCGCAGCTGGTTGTACGCCACGTCCTGCGCGCGCTTGGAGAGGGTGAGCAGCACGTTCCCGCCGCCGGTCTCCTCGCCGGTGAACATGTCCTTCACCCGGTTGGCGATCAACTGGTCGCTGGTCCCGGCGAGGAAGTCGTTCTCGCTGCGCTCGATGCCGGTGTCACCGATGTTGACCGGCTTGTAGCCCAGCACGTGCGCGTACTTGTCCTTGCCCGGGTAGGTGCGCAGGAACCGCAGCCGGCCGCCGGTCTCCTTGCTGACCGCGAACGCGGTGCCGCCGGCCTCGATGTTGCCGCGCTTGCGCTTGTACTCGGCGACCTGCACCCGGCCGTTGTAGTCGCTGTTGCGGTATTCGTCCGCCTTGTAGGCCTGGATCCAGTTCAGGTTGGCGAAGAGCAGCCCGAACAGGATCATGACGACGACGCCGACGCGGCGCAGTGGCGCGTTCACGGGCGGATCACCTCCGTGGGCGCACCGTGCAACTGCTCCGGCGGGGTGCCGGACGGCCGGGCCGCCACACCACCCGCGCTCACCGGCCGGCGCGCACCGTCGGAGACCCGCAGCAGCACCGCGATGAGCAGCCAGTTGGCCATCAGCGACGAGCCACCGGCGGAGAGGAACGGGGTGGTCTGGCCGGTCAGCGGAATGAGCTTGCTGATCCCACCGATGATCACGAAGACCTGGAGGCCGAGGGTGAAGGCCAGGCCGCCGGCGAGCAGCTTGCCGAAGGAGTCACGCACCTCCAGCCCCGCCCGCAGGCCCCGCTCCACGATCAGCAGGTAGGTGACCAGCAGCGCGGAGAGGCCGAACAGGCCGATCTCCTCACCGATGCCGGCGAAGATGAAGTCGGTCTGCACCTCGGGCAGCAGGGTCGGCTGGCCACCGCCGGGTCCGGCCCCGAACAGGCCGCCGGTGCCCAACGTGAGCAGGCCCTGGACCAGCTGGTAGCCCCGGTCGTACGGCTCGGCGAACGGGTCCAGCCAGATCTGCGCCCGGTCGTAGAAGTTGGCGAACGGGCCGCCGACGGTGGCGCCGAGCAGGTATGCCAGGTAGGCCCCGCCGAAGAACAGCAGCAAACCGATGAGCAGCCAGCTGACCCGCTCGGTGGCGATGTAGAGCGTCACCACGAACATGCCGAAGTAGAGCAGCGAGGTGCCCAGGTCCTTCTCGAAGATCAGGACCAGGAGGCTGATCATCCAGACCCCGAGCACCGGCCCGAGGTCCCGGCCGCGCGGGAAGTCGATGCCCAGCACCCGCCGGCTGGCCAGCGAGAGGACCTCCCGCTTGCGCACCAGGTAGTAGGCGAAGAAGGCCAGCAGGGCCAGCTTGGCGAACTCACCGGGCTGAATGGAGAAGTCGCCGACCCGGATCCACAGCTTCGCACCGTTGATCTCCGAGAACCGGCCGGGCAGCACCGCCGGGATCATCACCAGCACGATGCCGGCGAGCCCCAGGGTGTACGCGTACCGGGACACCGAGCGGTGGTCCCGCATCAGCGCCAGCAGCCCGGCGGCCAGGATCACCGAGGCGAGCGTCCAGGCGAGCTGGCGCCCGCCGGTGCCGGCGAAGATCGCCAGGTCCTCGCGCTCGGCGGGGGTGGCCCGGGCCAGGTCGTACCGGCGGAGGAAACCGACGCCGATGCCGTTGAGCAGGGCCACCGCGGGCAGCAGGGCCGGGTCGGCGAACGGCGCCAGCCATCGGATCACCAGGTGCAGGCCGACGAAGACCAGCGCCAGCGCGGCGGCCGGGATCCAGAAGTCGGGGGTGACGGTGTCGAGCACGTTCGCCTCGACGGTCGCCCCGTACGCCGCCACCAGCACCATCGCCAGCAGCAGCAGGGACAGCTCGGAGTTGCGCCGGGACCGGGCCAGGCGTACGCCGAGCTGCTCGCCCGCTGTGGCGGGCGAGGTCGCCGGGGTGGCCGCTGCGGTCACGGAACGGTCCTCGAGTTCGTGCCGACGCTCACTCGGGCGACCGGCAGCCGGCCGGGTCGTTGACCGGCGGCACGGCGTCGGACGGCGGAGCGTCGGGCGTGGTGGGTGCCGGCGTGGGCGTGACCGCCGGCGCGCTGACGGTGCGGGTCGGCGCCACCGGGCTCGCCGGTGGGGCCGGCGCCACCGGCGACACCGTCGGCGCCGGGGGAGCGGTGACCGCCGTGGCCGTCGGGCTGGGCGGGCAGATCGGCTTCAGGTTCGGGTTCGCCGGGTCGTCGACGGTCAGGTCCGCCAGCCGGCGCAGCGCATCCGCCTCACTCCTGGCCTGGATACCCTGCTTGACCTGCTCCTGCGCGGCCAGGGTGAGGTCGTCCAGCCGGGCCGGGCTGACCGAGTCGACGTTGGACAGGTCGAGCCCGGCGATCTGGCCGGGCACCCCGCGGAAGACCGCGAGGTAGCCGTCCTCCGTCGCGCCGACGTAGTACTGCCGCTGGGTGTAGCTCCAGCCGGCGAAGAGCCCGCCGCCGAGGATCACCAGCAGGGCGGCCAGCATCGCGGCGGTACGCACCGGACGGCGGCGGGGCCGCTCCGGTTCCTCGTCCCGCCCGCCGGCGGGCTCCTCCTCCGGCGCCGCTGGCCGAGGTGCCTGCAACGCCGAGGCGCGGGCCGCCGGGGTCGAGACGTCGGCCGAGGTGGCCATGCCGCGGTCGCGTGCGGCGGCGCCGCCGACGATGGGACTCGCCTCGACGATGTCGTGGTCGGTGGCGTCCGCGATGATCACGGTGATGTTGTCCGGTCCACCGCCGCGCAGGGCCAGCTGGACCAGCCGTTCCACACACTGCTGCGGGTCCGGGTATTCGCGCATCGTCTCGCCGATGGTGTCCGCGCTGACCACGCCGGAGAGGCCGTCGCTGCAGATCAGGTAACGGTCGCCGGGCAGCACCTGGCGGACGCTGTACTCCGGGTCGATGTCGCGGCCGTCCAGCGCTCGGGTGAGCAGCGACCGCTGCGGGTGGCTGCTCGCCTCCTCGGCGCTGATCCGGCCCTCGTCGACCAGCATCTGGACGTAGGTGTCGTCCTTGGTGATCTGCGCGAACTCGCCGTTGCGGAGCAGGTAGGCGCGCGAGTCGCCGATGTGGACCATGCCCAGCTTGGTGCCGGAGAAGAGCGTCGCGGTCAGCGTGGTGCCCATCCCCTCCAGCTGCGGGTTGGCGTCCACGGTGTCGCGGAGTTGTTGGTTGGCGGTGCCCACGGCCGAACGCAGCGCGTCGACGAGGGCGTCACCGGGGACGTCCTCGTCGAGCGGTGCCATGGCACCGATGACGATGTTGCTGGCGACGTCACCGGCGGCCATGCCGCCCATGCCGTCGGCGACGGCGAGAAGCCGCGGTCCGGCGTAGACGGAATCCTGGTTACCGTCTCGGATCAGACCGCGGTCGCTGTGGGCCGCATAGCGCAGGGTCAGAGTCATGGCCGTAATTCGAGGGAAGTGCGGCCGATCCGGATCGGCACGCCGAGGGGGACGGGGGTCGGTCCGGTGACCTTAGCGCGATCCAGATACGTGCCGTTAGTCGAGCCGAGGTCCTCGACGAACCACTGCCCGTCCCGGGGCACCAGCCGGGCATGCCGCGCGGAGGCGTAGTCGTCGGTGATGACCAGGGTGGAGTCCTCCGCGCGACCGATGGTGATCTGCGCCTCGCCCAACGTGATCCGGGTGCCGGCCAGCTGACCGGCGGTGACCACCAGCTGATGGGCGGCCCTGCCCCGCTTCACCTTGGCCGGCTTGGCCGCCGGGCCGGTCGGGGCGCCCACGGCGCGTGGCGCGGCCACGAGCCGGCTCGACCGGGCACCCGCGAAGAGGTCCCGGCGGATGACGCCGACCACCGTGAACACGAAGATCCACAGCAGGATGAGGAACCCGAACCGGGCGACGGTGATGACGAGTTCCGGCAAGACGGCTCAGCCGTCCACGCGGAAGGTCAGCGTCGTCGTACCGAGCTGGATCATGTCGCCGGGGTTGAGCGCGACGGCCGAGACCCGCTGGCCGTTGACCATCGTGCCGTTGGTGGACCCCAGGTCGGTCAGCACGACCTGGCCGCCGTCGAAATCCAGCCGGGCGTGTCGGCGCGAGATGCCCACGTCGGGCAGGCGCAGGTTGGCCTGGTCACCGCGACCGATGACGGTCGAGCCCATCTGCAGTGGGTAGGTCCGGCCGTCGCCGGAGACCAGCCGGACGTTGCGCGCGCCACCGTGGCCGGGCGGCGGGCCGTAGCCGCCCCCCTGGTCGTAGGTGGGGTACGCCGGCGGGCCGGCGTCGTAGCCCGGCGCGGAGACCGGGGCGACTTCCCCGCCGGTGTAGACCTCGGCGGTGACCCGGAACATGCCGGTGTCCAGCCCTTCGCCGCGCTCGATCTCGACGATCACGTCGCCGTAGACCGTCCAGGCCTGCTCACCGATGAACTCCGCCTGCGACTGGGCCAGCTCCTGGGCCAGCGCGGCGGCGTACGGCGCCAGCCGACTGTGGTCGTACGGCGAGAGATCGATCACGTAGCGGTTCGGCACCAACGTGCGCCCACCAGCCAGGATGGCCTTGTGCGCCTCGGCCTCCCGCTGCATGGCGTTGAGGATCTCCACGGGGTGCACCACCCCTTTGAAGACCTTGGCGAAGGCCCCCTCAACCAGGCCTTCCAGACGCTTCTCGAAGCGTTGCAGCACGCTCACCGGCTCCTCCTCGGGTCCCGAGGACATGATGCTATCCGGCCGGCGCGCGCGCAGCTCACACGCCGCTCGGCCGCCCGGCGCCGGCCTGTTCGGTGGCGCCCTCATCCTCGTGCTACTCTTTCGACCGCCACGAACGGTGACCGGTCGTGGCGCGACCTGGGACAGCGTAATATGTCCGGGCCCCCGCCAGAGACGGCGGGACCGAAGCCGGTACAGTTGATCCAGGTCAGGCCACGGGGAAGTGGCGGAATGGCAGACGCGCACGGTTCAGGTCCGTGTGCCCGAAAGGGCGTGGGGGTTCAACTCCCCCCTTCCCCACCAGAGACAAGGGCTCCGCAGCGGTTGCGGGGCCCTTGCGGCATATCGGGGCGTATCGGATCTCACGCTATGCTCCGATGGTTCCCTGCCTCCGACATCCGCAGGAGTGGCGTGTGACTGTCGCGTTGGTGACCGGATCCGGCGGTCTCATCGGCTCCGAGGCGGTCCGGCACTTCGCCGGGCTCGGTCTCGACGTGGTCGGCATCGACAACGACATGCGCCGGTACTTCTTCGGCGCGGACGGCTCGACCGCGTGGAGCCTGGACCGGCTCTCCGCCGACCTCGGCGACGCGTACACCCATTTCGCGGTGGACATCCGGGATCGGGACGGCCTGGAGCAGGTCTTCAAGAAGTACGGCTCGGACATCGCCGTGGTGATCCACAGCGCGGCCCAGCCCAGTCACGACTGGGCGGCCAAGGAACCGTTCACCGACTTCGACGTGAACGCGGGCGGCACGCTGAATCTGCTGGAGAACACCCGGCGGCACGCGCCCGAGGCGCCCTTCATCCACTGCTCGACCAACAAGGTCTACGGCGACCGGCCGAACAGCCTCCCCCTGGTGGAGCTGGAGACCCGCTACGAACTGCCCGCCGGTCATCCGTTCCACGCGGGCATCACCGAGGAGATGTCGATCGACGCCTCGCTGCACTCGGTCTTCGGCGCTTCGAAGGTGGCCGCCGACGTGATGGTGCAGGAGTACGGCCGGTACTTCGACATGCGGACGGCCTGCTTCCGGGGTGGCACGCTGACCGGCCCGGCGCACTCGGCGGCCGAGCTGCACGGCTTCCTGGCGTATCTGATGCGCTGCGTGATGGAGGGCCGCACGTACAACCTCTTCGGCTACAAGGGCAAGATGGTCCGCGACGCGATCCACTCGCACGACGTGCTGACCGCCTTCGAGGCGTTCTTCCGGGCGCCGCGCTCGGCGGAGGTCTACAACCTGGGTGGTGGCCGGCACTCCAACACCTCGCACATCGAGGCGTTCCGGATCGCCGAGGAGATCACCGGCCGGGAGGCGAAGGTCAACTATGTCGAGCGGAACCGGACCGGCGATCACCAGTGGTACGTGAGCAGCATGGCCCGGTTCGAGGAGCACTATCCGGACTGGAAGATCACCTACGACGTGCCGATGATCCTGCGGGAGATCTACGAGGCCAACGTCGACAAGTGGGTGCCCGGGGCATGACCGGCGGCGGCAAGCGGAACGTCCTCGGCGTCCTGGTCGACGCCACCGACTACGCGACGGCGACCGAGCAGGTGGTGGCCGCGGCCCGGGACCGCCGACCGCTGGCGCTGACCGCGCTGGCGGTGCACGGCGTGATGACCGGGGTGCTCGACCCGGCCCACAACGCCCGGCTCAACTCCTTCGACGTGGTCACCCCGGACGGCCAGCCGGTCCGTTGGGCGCTCAACCTGCTGCACCACGCCGGCCTGACCGACCGGGTCTACGGCCCGACCCTCACCCTGCACGTGCTGCGCCGCTTCGCCGAGGAGGGCCTGCCGGTCTACCTGTACGGCTCGACCGAGGAGACCCTGGCCCGGCTGATCCCGGCGCTGGAGCAGATGTTCCCGGCGCTGAAGATCGCCGGGGTCGAGCCGTCGAAGTTCCGCGGCGTGCGGCCGGGCGAGGATGCCGAGATCGCCGAGCGGATCCGGACCAGCGGGGCCCGGCTCGTCCTGGTCGGGCTGGGCTGCCCGCGCCAGGAGGTCTTCGCGTACGCCATGCGGCCGCTGCTGGACATGCCGCTGATGGCGGTCGGCGCCGCCTTCGACTACCACGCCGGCCTGCTCCGCAACCCGCCGCCGTGGATGCAGCGGGCCGGGCTGGAGTGGCTGTGGCGGCTCGGCCTGGAGCCGAAGCGGCTCTGGCGGCGGTACATCATCCTCAACCCCGCCTACCTGGGCCGGCTGATGGCTCAGAAGATCGGCCTGTGGAAGGCGGCCCCGGCGCCGCCGGCGACCGAGCGACCGCCCAGCTTCGCGGTCTGACCCCGGGACGACGTCCGGCGGCCACCAGGAGGTGACCGCCGGACGCCGGTGGGAAGGTTGGCTCAGGAGATGTTCAACGCCGTGTCGTCGATGACGAACGACGTCTGCAGGTACAGGTCCTCCACGCCGGTGAACCGGATCTGCACGGTCTGGCCCGCGTAGCCGCCCAGGTCGAAGCTGCGCTGCGCGTAGCCGGTGTTCTTGTTCAGGTTCGAGTAGGTCGCCAGGGTGGCCAGCACCGTGCCGCCGCTGTTGAGCACCTGCACCCGCAGGGTGTCGTACGCGGTGGTGGTGGTCGTCTCGGCGGTGTCGATGTGCAGCCAGAAGGACAGGCCGTACGAGGTGCAGCCGGCCGGCAGCGACACCGACTGGGACAGGGTGTTCGTGCTGGAGGTGCCGTAGCCGTTCAGCCAGGCGTTCCAGCTGCCCGAGCGGGTCGGCTGGCCGGACGAAGCCCACTGCCCGATCACGCCGGAACTGGCGCTCCACCCGGTGTTGCCGGACTCGAAGCCCGGGTTGGCCAGCTTCTGGCCGGCCCCGGTGCAGCCGCCGCCGGAGCTGGTGACGGTCAGCGTGTACGTCGCCGTCCGCGAGCCGGACGCCGCCGTGCCGGTGACCGTCACGGTGTACGTGCCGGCCGGCGTGCTGGTGGAGGTGGTGACGGTCATCGTAGACGAGCCGCCGGAGGTGACCGTGGCCGGGTTGAACGAGGCGCTCGCGCCGCTCGGCAGGCCGCTGGCGGCGAGGCTGACCGACTGGGCCGACCCGTTGGTGGTGGCGGTGGCGACCGTGGCGGTCACCGAGCCACCCGCCACCGTGGAGCCGGCGGTCGGCGACACCGAGACCGAGAAGTCGTTGGTCGGCGGCGGGGTGCCGTCGTTGACCACGTAGAGCAGCTTGTTCGGCGAACCGGTCCCCGGGTTGGTGACCACGTTGCTGGTGGCATTGTTCACCAGGTAGTCCCGCACCTGCTGCGGGGTCCAGGAGGGGTTGGCGGAGGCGACCAGGGCCGCCGCCCCCACCACGTGCGGGGTGGCCATGGACGTGCCGCTGATCGTGTTGGTGGCGGTGTCGCTGCTGTTCCAGGCCGAGGTGATCGACGAGCCGGGCGCGAAGATGTCCAGGCAGGTGCCGATGTTGGAGAAGGACGACCGGGCGTCGGTGTTGGTCGTCGAGCCGACGGTGATCGCCTCGGCGGTACGGGCCGGCGAGGTGTTGCAGGCGTTGGCGCCCGAGTCGTTGCCGGCGGCCAGGCCGTAGGTGACGCCGGAGTTGATCGAGTTGCGGACCGCGGTGTCCAGGGTGCTGTTCGCGCCGCCGCCGAGGCTCATGTTCGCCACGGCCGGCTTCACCGCGTTGGCGGTCACCCAGTCGACGCCGGAGATGACCCCGGCGTTGGTGCCGCTGCCCTGGCAGTTCAGCACCTTCACCGCGACCAGCCGGACACCCTTGGCCACGCCGTACGCCGAGCCGCCGACGGTGCCGGCGACGTGGGTGCCGTGGCCGTTGCAGTCGGTGTTGTTGCTGTCGGCGGTGTTGGTGCCCCAGGTCGCCCGGCCGCCGAAGTCACCGTGCGTGGTCCGGATCCCGGTGTCGATGATGTACGCCCGCACGTTGGAGGCGGTGTTCGGGTAGGTGTAGGAGTTGTTCAGCGGCAGGTTGCGCTGGTCGATCCGGTCCAGCCCCCAGGACGGCGGGTTGGTCTGGGTGGCGGCGATCGAGACGGTGTGGTTCTGCTCGACGTACGCCACGGCCGGGTCGGCGGCGATCCGGGCGGCGGCCCGGGCGTCGACCCGGACCTCGAAGCCGCGCAGCGCGGCACCCCAGGTGCGGGCCACGGCGCCGCCGTGCCGGCCGGTCACCTGGCGGGCGGTGTCGGCCACCTTTGCGGGCGCGAGGGTGGCGTCCCTGAGGACCACGATGTAGCTGTCCGCCACCGCGTTCGGGCCGCCGGCGGCCCGGATGGTGCCGACCGGTTCGCCGGCCATCGCGGGCGTGCCCACCGCGATCATCGACAACGTGGCTATTCCGACGAGAACGGACCTGCGTGGGAGTCCCATCTCCCTACCTCCCTCCGACCGGTGCGCCGTCCTTCACCGCGGAGAGCGATGGATCGACGCTGACCAATCGAGGTGAGGCTAGATCAGCGGTCGCCCCTGTTACACATGCCGAAACTTCCATCACCCCGGCGTTATGGCCCCCTACGGGGCCGGCGGGGAAGAACCGGGGTTCCTGCCGGATTCGGTGAACATCGAGATGGGCAAGGCTGAACTCATGCCTGAGCATCTCGCCGTACTGCTGCCGATCGCCGGCGCCTGGGTGGCCGCCGGGGTGGTGGCGGAGCGCCTGCCGACCCCGGACCTGGCCCGGGTCCTGCGCCAGCGTACCGGTTGGTTACTCGGCCTGACGCTGATCGGCCTCGGGCTGACCGCGGCGGTCCTCGCCGCCGGCCTGCAGAGCCCGGGCGGGACACCGTACGACCGGGCCACCCCCGGGCTGGCGCTGGCGGTGCTGCCGGCGCTGGCGGTCGCGGTCTGCACCGTCCGCCGGGTACGCCGGCTGCGGGCCGGCGCCGGCGCCCTCGCCGGCGCACCCGGCACCCCCGCCCCGCACGGCCTGCGGGCCGCCGCGGCGCATCCGCTGATCGTGCTGCCGGTGCAGCTCACCGCCCTGGCCACGGTGCCGGCCGTGCTCTCGGCCAGCGGCCTCGACCTGTTCACCGGGTCCGGCGTGACCGGCGCGGCGGTCACCGTCGGCGTGCTCGGCGCGCTCGCCATCGGAGTGCGGCACGCGCTGCGGCACAGCCGGCTCGCCGAGCGGGTGGCGCCGGCGGAGTCGACCTCAGCGCGGGCGGCCAGCCCCCTGCACGTATAGCAGCTCCAGGATCGCCCGGGTCGCCTCGAACCAGCGGTCCAGCCAGCCGGGCGGCGGCACGCTCCCCCGGGGCGGCAGCTCCAGCAGCAACCCGCGCAGCAACGGATGGTCGGCGAGCGCGTCCGGCGACTCCAACGGCCAGCCACCCGGCGGGAAGGACGGCTCGGTGAGCGGGTTCGGGTCCAGCGACGGCAGGGAGAGCGGTGCCCCCTGATCCGTGGTGGCGGCCTCCCGGCCGCCGGTCTCCGTCTCGGTGGAGACCACCTCGGTGAGCACGGTGTCCCGACGGGCGCCGCGGTACTTGCCACCGAACCGTTCCGGCTTGCCCGGCCCGCCGGTGAGATTGTCCGATCCGATCGTCGTCATGCGTCTCGCCTGCCTCGCTCGGTTGTGGATCGCGGCGTCGGATCGACCGGCACCGTACCGAGGGGTACAACGAGACGGGGCGGAAGTGGCGACGGCCGGCCGGACCGACCACCCGGCCACCGGCCGACGAGACAGAGGCACGCCCCGGGGGCCGGCCACGCCGCCGGCCCCGGGGCGCGCCCCCGACACCCGATCGCCCGGTCAGTCCCGGGCGAACCCGCCGCTCCGCGCCCCGGCGACGAAGGCATGCCAGTCGCCCGGCGCGAAGACCAGGGCAGGGCCGCGCCGGTCCTTGGAGTCCCGGACCCCGACCACCCCGGGCACGTACGCGACCTCCACGCAGTTGTCGCAGTTCGGCCCGCTCTTCGAACTCTTGAACCAGCTCGCCTCCGCCAAAGTCACGGAGAGCCCCATGGTCGCCATTTCCACAACGGCTCCTTCACCAGTTTCGCGATGTGTGTGACAGATTCCTCCGGGCGAATCGCTGCCGCTCGAATGTGATCGAAGATGAAGTTGTACTTCTGTAGTTCGTCACTCTTCTCGAGGAAGAGCCCGCCCGTGGCGTTCTCCGCGTACACGACATCGGGATCACCCGGCTCGGGGAAGCTGAGAATGGTGAACGTGCCGTCCATGCCGGCGTGCGCCCCCGCCTCGAAAGGCAGGATCTGGAGCGTCACGTTCGGCAGTTCGGCCGCTTCCACCAGGCGTTGGAGCTGACCACGCATCACCGCGTCGCCGCCCACCGGCCGGCTCAGCACCGCCTCATCGAGCACCACCCACAGATCGACCGGATCGTCCTGCGTTAACAACGACTGTCGACCGAGGCGGACCCGCACACGTTGTGCGACTTGATCCGTGCTGAAGTCCGGCCGGGCGGCCCGGATCATCGCGCCCGCGTACGCCTCGGTCTGCAGCAGGCCCGGCACCACCTGGTGTTCGTACGCCCGGACCGAGCTGGCCGCCGCCTCCAGCCCGACGTACGCCCCGACCAGCACCGTGCTGTACGGGTGCCACCAGCCCTTCTGCCGTGCCTCCCGGGCGATCTGCACCAGCTCGTCACTCTCGGCGCCGACCACCCCGTAGATCCGGAGCATGTCCCGTACGTCCCGGGGCGTGGCCGTGGTGTGGCCGGTCTCGATCCGGGAGATCTTCGAGGCGGAGCACTCCAACTGCTCGGCGACCACCTCTATGGTGATGCCGGCCGATTCCCGCTGCCGGCGTAGTTCGGCGCCGAGCCGGCGGCGACGGATGGTGGGACTTCGCCGCTCGCTCACCGGGCCACCCCACGGGCCGTCGATCCGGGCCGCTGGTTCCTCCCGCTCACCGGGCACCTCCGGTCGGTCGCGCGGACGGTCACGCCCGCCAAGGCGCGACCGTCGAGCGGCGGGCGATCGTTCGCGGCAGGGGTGGTGCCGGTCATCGACCGGCCGCGACGGGCGAAACCGGCATCCAGTGTGCCGTCCCAAGGTCCACGTCTTCAAGCATCGTTTCGCGTGCTCGGCTCACGTATCGGCAAAAGTCGACGTGCAACTTGCATGTCGCACGGCGCTGATGCAATCTGTCCGTATGCCTCAGGTCACTCACCGTTCCGGTCGGCAGCCGGAGGAGTGCCGCCCCGCCCCCACGGGACGGCGCCGGTGCGGCCCCGAGACACGGCACCACCGAGCAGACCTGCTCCGGGCGAAGAGACCCCGCCGCTGCATGCCAGTTGACTGCGGCGGCGGGAGCGGCACCGGGAGCAGCCGGGTGATGGTCGGGTGGCGGCGCGCCACCAGCGCGTACGGCCCGACCACCGCCAACCACCCAGCCGGTGCTGGAGGCACGACCCCGGGCGCCGGGCCCGAAGTGAGACCTCCCCCGATCCAGCTCTTGCCGGCTCGACCGCCGGCCGATCCTTCCCAGGAGCCCATGTGCTTCCCCGCGCCGGTGACGTACTGCACGTGACGCGAACAGCCAGTGTCCAGTTCCTCAAACCGATCATGTTCCGGGTGATCCGGGTGCACGACTGGCCGACCTACGACGGCTGGGTGTGGCTCGACGGCTACGAGTTGAACGCTTCGGGGGACGCGGTCAACCGACGGTCGATCTACGTCCAGGCGGCCGGTCTGCGCCAGCTCCAGTCCGCCCCGGTGAACCGTCCGCACACCGTACGGCAGCGCCGGCCGGTCTCCCGGACCCCGGTCCGGGTGGGCTGAGCCGCCCGTTACCAGGTCGGGGGGCGTGCCGCCGCCATAGAATCGGTACGCCACCCCGGCGAACAACCACCCCGCGCGCGTCCCGGACCCTGAACCTGGGATGGCCATGGCAAACCTGCCCGCCGCGCGGCGGCACCACAGGTCCCGTATCGCCTACGCATTCGGACTGCTGGCTCTGGTCGGCGCCGTCGCCACCCTCGTGATGGTGGTGCGGTACCCCGCCGAGTCGGCGACCCGGTTGAGCGCCCCGGTACCGGCGCCCGAGATCACCGTCCCCGGCGAGGAGGGGTCGCCGGGGGCGGACCCCGGCTGGGTCGGCGGCCCGTGGGAAGCGCAGGCCGCCGGTGAGGACGGGGCCCGGCCGCCCGACGTCCCGGCGGCCGGGCCGCCGGACGGCACGCTGACCAAGGCGCGGGGACACCCGAGCGGTACGGCGGACGATCCGGGCGTGGCCCGCCGCTCCCTGTTCTGGTCCGGCGTCCTCGGCCTGGCCATCTCGCTGGCCGGCCTGGGCCTGGTGGGGACCCGACGCCGGGGCTGGTGACCGGTGGCCCGGTGGCGGCCTGGTGACCGGTGGCCCGGTTGCCGGCCGGTGACTGGTCACCGGGTGGCGGTGGCCTCCGGTGACGCCGGTGCGCCGGTGGTGGGGGCGGTGGTCGCCGGCTGCGGCCGCGGCTCGGCCACCACCAGCGTCACCTCGCTGTCGGCCGGCACCCGCTCACCCGCCTCCGGGTCGGTCTCGAGCACCGTGCCCGGCGGGCGGTCCGACTCCCGGGTCCGCGTCCGGTGCTCCAGGCCGATCCGGTCGAGCAGCCGCTCGGCGGTCTCCTGCGGCAGCCCGACCATGGGCGGCACCAGTATCCGGTCGGTGGCGCTGGACGTGGCGGTGCTCGGCGGGGTGCTCGCCGGCCGGGTACTCGGCGCGGTCGCCGTCGGGGCCGCGGTCGTCGGCGCGGCGGTGGGCAGCGGGGCGGGGGACCGTTCCGGGCCGGCCTGCTGCCCCCGCAGCAGCAGCCACACCCCCGCCCCGATCAGGGCGAGCAGCAGCAGGGCGAGGATGCCCACCAGGATCGGCGTCCACCAGCGCCGCCCGCCGGGTTCCGGGGCGTACCACTCGGTGGCCGGCTCGCGGTAATCCCCCGGCCGGGTCACCGGCACCTCGGCCCGGCCGGACCAGACGGCCGGTTCCGGTGGCAGCGGCGCGGTGCTCCCGGGAGACGCCGCCGCCCCGGCCGGCGCCTGCCCGGTCGAGCGCCCCTCGACGGGCGGCAGCGCCCGGGTCCGGTCGAGCGGTTCCCCGGCCTCCGCGCCGCCGGGCAGCAACCGGGTGTCGTCGGCGGAGGCCCGCTCGCCGCCCGGCCGGGGCAGCGGCCGGGTGCTGTCGTCGGCGTCCCCGGCGGATGGCTGGTCACGGCGGTCGCTCATCGCACGTCCTTTCCCACCGGGGCGGGCGCCCGTTGATCCAACGTAGCCGTCCCGATCCGTATCGGCAGGGATCAGCGCGCGGCGACCTGCCCGCACGCCCCGAGGCGATCCCGTCCCGGCCGACGTAGCGGGACCGGTCCGGCCTCCTCACCGGGCGTGACAGTCGACCGCCACGACTCGCCGCGCCGGTGCCGGGCCGCTACGCTGCCCCGCATGGCCAGACAGGGCTGGACGGGAGCGGTCGCCACGTCGATCGGGGTGGCGGCCGGCGCGGGCGCGGCGCAACTGGGCTTCGGCTACGGCCTGGGCATCATCAACTGGTCGCCGCCGCAGGACGCCGGCGCGCGGGAGGCGGCCTGGGTCGCCAGCCTGATCTGGGCGACCTGGATCGCGGCCAGCTCGGTGATCGCCGGCGCGGTCTGCGGCCAACGACTGTCCACCGACGACGGTGCCGACCGGGCGACCGGCGGCACACTCCGGCACTGGACGCTGGCCACGGCCGGCGCGCTGGGCTCGCTGATCACCGTGCTGCTGGTGGCGGTGCCGGCGCGGGACGCCTCGGTGGCCGACTCCTCCTCCCCGCAGACCATCGCCGCCGGCTATGCCGGACTCGGCGTGCTGGTCGGCCTGCTGACCGCGGCGTGGCTGCTGCACACCCGCGCCGCCGCCACGAACGTGCTCGCCACGGCAGGCTGGCTCTGGCTGCTCGCGGTGGCATCCGTGGTGGACGGGGTGCTCGCCGGTCGCGGCCTGACCACCGCGCAACTCGGTATCTGGCAGTTCAGCGCGGACCGGGCCGACTTCTGGATCCGGGAGTACTTCTACTGGCCGGGGGCGCTGCTCGCGATGGTCGCGGCACTGGCGATCGGCATGCTGGCCGCCCGGGGCGGCGCCCGGCGAGCCGATCGGCGGGTCGGGACCGCGGTGTCCGGGGCGGCCGGCCCGCTGCTGGTGGCGGTGGCGTACTTCCTGGCCGTGCCGAGGTTGACCACGATCGGCCGGGAGCAGGTGTCGGCGCACCTCACCGCCCCGTACGCGGTGATCGCCGGCCTGGCCGGTTCGGTCCTGGTGGCCTCGCTCGCCCAGCGGGCGGAGCACCGGTCCGCCACCGCCGGCTCCGCGGTCATTCCCCGGCAACGCACCGGCGACGAACCGGTGGGCGCCGGCGCACCGGCGGAACCGGCCGACGGCGGCGGGTCGGCGACGCCGGCGGGCGGTACGGTCGACCCGCTCGCGCCGGTGGACCGGCCCTCGCCGGCCGCCGACCGGCCGGTGGGCTCCCCGGCCGTCGCGCCCAGCCGGCCGGCCGGGCGGCGGGGCCGCACGGCGGTCGCCACCGCGGAGCCGGCCGGCGCGGACGGGACCGTGGGCGGCGAATCGCGTACCGAGGACGCCACCCGGGGCAGCTCACCCCGGGCCACCCCGCCCCGGTTCGGTGGCACCGACGCGCGCGGCGGGCCGGCGAGCCCGACCGACCCCGCGAGCGCTGCGGTCCCGGCCGGCGCTCCGAACCCGGTGGACGCCACGGACGGTGCCGCTGTCGGGGGCGCCGACGACGCCGGTTCGGCGACCGGCGCCACCGGTCAGCCGGCGACGCCGAAGAACCGGGCGGGGCGGCGCAGCCGCTGAGCCGCGGCCCAGGACCTAGTCGACCGGCCAGGTGTGCACCGGTTCGTTGCCGCGCTGGAGTTCGGCGTACCGCTGCGCCATGTGGCGCAGGGCGGCGTCCCGGTCCATTCCCCGGTGCCGCTCGGCCGCCCAGACCGTCTCGGTCTGCCAGACCGCCCCGTTGCGGCCGGTACGGCAGCGCTGCTCGATGATGCCGAGCAGGCGGTCCCGTTCGGCCGGGCTCACCCCGAACCGGTCGAGCCCGGTCGCCGCCTTGGGCAGCAGCACGTCCAGCACCAGCTTGGTCACCGGCACCTCACCGAGCCGGGGCCAGTGCAGGACCGCGTCCATGCCGCGCCGGGCGGCGGCGTGGAAGTTCTCCTCGGCCGCGCTGAAGGTGAGCTGGCTCCAGATCGGCCGGTCGGCCTCGGCCAGCCCCCGGGCCAGCCCGAAGTAGAAGGCCGCGTTGGCCAGCATGTCGACCACGGTGGGCCCGGCCGGCAGCACCCGGTTCTCGACCCGCAGGTGCGGACGACCGTCCATGATGTCGTAGACGGGGCGGTTCCAGCGGTAGACGGTCCCGTTGTGCAGCCGCAACTCGGACAGCTTCGGCACCCCACCGGCGTGCAGCACCTCGACCGGGTCCTCGTCCTCGCAGATCGGCAGCAGGGGCGGGAAGTAGCGGACGTTCTCCTCGAACAGGTCGAAGATCGAGGTGATCCACCGCTCGCCGAACCAGACCCGGGGGCGTACGCCCTGGGTCTTCAGCTCGTCCGGGCGGGTGTCGGTGGCCTGCTGGAACAGGGCGATCCGGGTCTCCGCCCAGAGCTGCCGGCCGTACAGGAAGGGCGAGTTGGCGCCGACCGCCACCTGGGCCCCGGCGATCGCCTGCGAGGCGTTCCAGTAGTCGGCGAAGCTGTCCGGTGACACCTGGAGGTGGAACTGGAGGCTGGTGCAGGCGGCCTCGGGGGCGATCGAGTCGGTTGCCGTCTGCAACCGCTCGACGCCCCGGATGTCCAGCTCGATGTCCTCGCCCCGGGCGCCGACGATCTGGTCGTTGAGCACCCGGTAGCGCTCGTTGGTGGAGAGATTGTCCGCCACCAGGTGCCGCTCGGTGAGGGTGGGCAGGATGCCCACCAGGACGATCCGGGCGTCGGACTTCGCCGCCCGCTCGTCCGCCCGGGTGAGGCTGCTGCGCAGGTCCTGTTCGTACTCGGCGAAACCGGCGCCCTCGATCAGTCGGGGCAGCGCGTTCAGTTCGAGGTTGAACTGGCCCAGCTCGGTCTGGAAGAGCGGGTCGGCGATGTCGACCAGGATCTCGTCGTTGCGCATCGCCGGCTCGGCCCGCGGGTCCATCAGGTTGAGTTCGATCTCCAGGCCGGTCGTCGGCCGGTCGGCGTCGAACCCGAAGTCGTCCAGCATCAGCGCGAAGACGTCCAGGCACCGCCGGACCTTCTGCCGGTAGCGGGCCCGGTCCTCCCCGGAGAAGGCGCCCTGCGAGACGTCCCTGCCCATGTGTCCTCCCGGCGCCCCGGCGCTGCGGAGACGGTGCCGTCCCGCTGCGCATTGTGAACCATCAACGTTAAGAGCGCGAACGGCGCCCGGGCCAGAGGCCGGTCGCCGGGCCCGGACGACCAGGCCGGCCGGTACCCGCTCCTGGCCTCGGTCTCTACCCAGCTCGGCGGGTCGGCACAGCACACCACAGGTGACAATTCGCACACGCCGGGTGGCCCGCCCGAACTCGTCCCCGGGTACGACGGCGGGCCCGCACCGCCGGTGGCGGTGCGGGCCCGAGCGTCGTCGCCGTCGGGGGCTCAGGCCTGGCGGACGGCCTCGCCCTCGATCTCGATCTTGACCTTCTTGCCGACCAGGACGCCGCCGGTCTCCAGGGCGACGTTCCAGGTGAGGCCGAAGTCCTCACGGTCGATCTCGGTGCTGGCGGAGAAGCCGAAGATGTCCTGGCCGAACGGGCTGCGGCCGACGCCCTCGAACTCGACCTCCAGCTCGACCGGGCGGGTGACGCCCTTGACGGTCAGCTCACCGGAGAGGACGAACTCGTCGCCGTCGTGGGACTTCACGCCGGTGCTGCGGAACTCCAGCGTCGGGAACTGCTCGACGTCCAGGAACTCCGGGCTGCGCAGGTGCGCGTCGCGGTCGGCCTGGGCGGTGTTGATGCTGGTGGCCTGGATGGTGGCGGTCACCGAGGACTGCAGCGGGTCTTCCGCGATGGTGATCGTGGCGGTGGCGTCGGCGAACTCACCGCGTACCTTGCTGACCATCATGTGTCGGGCGACGAACCCGACGCGCTTGTGCGCCGCGTCCAGCAGGTAGCTGCCGGCCGCCGGGATGGTGAGCCCGTCCCACTCGCGGGTAACCGCTTCGGTGCTGCTCGTCATGGTGCTGTCCTCCAGAGGGAAGTTTGTTTAGATGCCCAACGACTGACGGAGCAACTATAGCGGCAACAATATTCCGTGTGTCAAGGACTGGTAGGATGGCGACGTGGACCAGAACGTGTTCGACGACCCCCGGATCACCGCCGTCGGCCTGCTCGTCGAGGCGTACGCCGGGCTGTCGGCCCGGTTCGCCGCCCAGTACGACGAGCACGACCTCTCGCCCGTCGAGTTCGAGGTGCTCATGCGCCTCGCCCGCTCACCGGGCAACCAACTGCGGATGACCGATCTCGCCGCGCAGACCTCCCTCTCCACCAGCGGGGTGACCCGGGTGGTGGACCGGATGGAACGCGACGGACTGCTCTGCCGCCGCGCCTGCCCGTCCGACCGGCGCAGCTCGTACGCGGCGGTCACCCGCGCCGGGCTGGACCGCCTCGACGCCGTCCTCCCCGGCCACCTGCGGATCATCGAGGAGTGGTTCACCGGCCAGCTCGAACCGGACGCGCTGCGGGCCACGCTCGACGGCCTGCGCCGGGTGCGGGACGCGGTGCACCCGGGCGCGACCGCCGGCAGCACCGACCCGGCGCCGGTCGACGATACGGCCGCCGCCCAGGGCTGACCCGCGCACCGGCAGAAAGACCGGCAGAACTTCACCGGCGACGGACGCAACCGCACCAAACCGGATTATCACTCCCAAGATGACGGCTAGTGTTCCGGCAGCGGGGGACGCACCGGGGGGTGCACGGCGCGAGCGACGGGCGAGGGGCTACAGGGGGCTTGATCGCTCGCGCCACCTCCGCACCCCCTCACCGCCCACCGGGGCCGGACAGCAACGCCTCCTCCTGCGGCAGCAGGCAGGTCCCACTCTCCCGGCACACCGCGTCCAGCCGCTTCCGCACGTCCGGGTCCGCCGTGCTGACCGTCAGCCCGACCAGCGCCTCCACCAGGTCCCGCCGGTCCTGCCCGCCCGCCGCGTCGGCTGCCGCGGCAAACCACTCCGCCGCCAGCTCCCGGTCCCCCCGGGAGAGCGCCAGGTGCCCCTCGACGAGCGCGCAGACCGCATCCTCCGGTCGGGGCTCCGGGCCCGCCGCGGCCGTACGCAGCTCGGCGACCACGTCCGACGCCTCCGCCGGCCGACCGGCCCGGACCAGCGCCAGGCCGATCGTCCCCAGCACCCGGCGCCGATCGGCCGGATCCCCCAGCCCGACCAGCGCGGTGGCGGCCCGCCGCCCCTGCTCCACCGCATCCGCGTACCGGCCCTCGAGGCGGGCCACCTCGGCCAGGTCGGCCCGGGCCAGCCCCCGCAACCGCCGGTCCGCCAGTTGGGCGGCCAACCGATCCAGCACCGCCAGCCGGCGCCGGGCCCCGGCCAGGTCGCCCAGCCGGATGTCGTGCCAGGCGAGGTTGTGCTGCGCCACCGCCAGGTCCCGGATACGGCCGTGCCGGACGGCCAGTGCCAGCGTCGCCTCCCCCTGCTCCCGTGCCTCGTCCTGCCCACCGGTGGCCGGCAGCAGCACGCCGAGCACCGCCCGGGCCGCCAACTCGCCGGTGACGTCGCCCGCCTCGCGGAACACCGCGAGCGCCCGGCGGGCGGCGGTCAGCTCCTCCGCCGCCGCGCCGTGCGCGGTCGCCAACCGGGCCGCCTCGAGCTGCGCCCACGCCCGCAGCAGTGGGTCCGCTCCGGCGGTACGCGGGTCGGCCAGCAGCCGGCGCAGCCACTGCCGCCCGGAGACGTCCCGCCCCCGCAACAGCCACCAGCGGGACAGGCCGGTGGCCAGCCGCAACGCGGTGACCGGGTCGTCGACCGCGGCGTGCGCCAGCGCCGCCCCCAGATCACCGGTCACCTCGTCCAACCGGTGCACCGCGTCGGTCAGCTCCGGCCCGGCCAGTTCCGGCGCGGTGCGCGCCACCAGGCGGCTGAACACCTCCGCGTGCCGGCGGCGAACGGCGGCCGACTCGCCGGCCCCGGCCGCCTGCTCGGCGGCGAAGTCGCGTACCGCGTCCAGCAGCCGGAACCGGAACGGGCCGGCGCCCCGCACACTGATCAGGCCCAGTTCGAGCAGGCGGTCCAGCAGCGCCACCGGGTCCGGGTGCGGGTCGCCGGCCGGCCCCGGACCGGCCAGGAGTTCCTCGGCCAGCTCCACCGACCAACGGTTCCAGAACGCGGAGAGCCGGCGCAGCGCCGTCCGCTCCTCGTCGTCGAGCAACCGGTAGCTCGCGGCGACCGCCTCGCGCAACGTCACCGCGCCGGTGACCCGGACCGCCTCCGCCCGTCCCGGGTCCACCTCCTCCCAGCCGGCGCCCACCGCGGCAACCGACGGCGCGGCCAGGTCCAGGACCCGGTCGCCGTACCGGTCGAGCAACTCGGGGAGGTCGAGCACCCGACCCCGCGCCGCCATCAGCTCGATGGCCAGCGGGAGGCCGCCGAGCCGGCGGACCAGCGCGGCCAGGGCCGGCAGCTCGGCCACGCCGGGTGGCTCCCGGCGCACCTGGGCGAGCCGGGCGGTGAACAGGGTGACCGCCGGGAAGCGGGCGAGTGCCTCGGCACCGGCGTGGTCGACCGCCGCCGGCGGCACCTCCAGCGGCGAGACCGGCCAGACCAGCTCGCCCGGCAGGCCCACCGGGTGCCGCCCGGTGACCAGCACCCGCAGCGTCGGCGCGGCGGCGGCGAGCCGGTGCACCGCCTCGGCCACCGCCTCCGGCGACCGCTCGACCGCGTCCAGCAGCAGCAGCGCGGGACGGTCAGCCACCCGGGCGCCGAGGTCCGACACCCGCGAGGCGTCGAACACCGCCGCGGACACGGACAGCACTACGGTCGCGTCCGCACCCGCACTGATCAGCACCCCGGCCACGCCGCCCGGATGGTGCCCGGCGACCGCGTGCGCCACCGCCAGGGCCAGTGCGGTCTTGCCGACGCCGGCCAGCCCCACCAGACTCACCACCGGCGCCGGCCGGCCGTCGGTCAGCAGCGCGCCGAGTTCGGCGACCTCCCGCTCCCGGCCGATCAGCTCGATGGGCGGGGGCAGGGCGACAGCCGTACCCCGGTCGACCGGCGGGGGTGCGGCCGGCGGGGACGGCGGCTCGGCGGGCGCGGGCCGGCGGGCGGCCGCGAGGAAGTCGGTCCGGGCCGCGCCGGCCAGGCCGAGCGCGTCGGCGAGCAGCTCGACGGTGGTCCGCTGCGGGCGGGCCGAGCGGCCTCGTTCGAGATCACGAACGGTCCGTACGCCCACCGCGGCGCGGGCCGCCAACTCGGCCTGGGTGAGGCCGGCCGTGCGCCGGTGCCCCCGCAACAACTCCGGCAACCGGGTCGCTCCGGCGGGGCTGCGCGAACGTTCATGATCCGGAGTCATGGGCCCGAAGAGTACGGATCGGGTCGGACGTTCGGCAGTGCAGCGTCGCCCAGTTGACGGTCCACTGCGGATACCCGACAGAAGATCCGCCGGAACGGTTGTTAACAGGGACCCCCGCCTATGCACAATGCGTCAAGCGGGGGCCCCTCCTAATGAGTGTTGCGGGTCGGCCTCAGGCAGACTCGTCCGGTGGTAGCCGCCGGTGGGTGAGCACTCGTCCCTCCTGGATCTTGAGTCCT